>NZ_CP016207.1:542797-842797 GCF_001683375.1 Streptococcus sp. oral taxon 064
TCTGCTTTAGTTAGCCTACTGCGTCCCTCCATCACTACATACTCTAGTACAGGAATATCAACCTGTTGTCCATCGGATACACCTTTCGGTCTCTCCTTAGGTCCCGACTAACCCAGGGCGGACGAGCCTTCCCCTGGAAACCTTAGTCTTACGGTGGACAGGATTCTCACCTGTCTTTCGCTACTCATACCGGCATTCTCACTTCTATGCGTTCCAGCACTCCTCACGGTATACCTTCTTCACACATAGAACGCTCTCCTACCATACCTATAAAGGTATCCACAGCTTCGGTAAATTGTTTTAGCCCCGGTACATTTTCGGCGCAGGGTCACTCGACTAGTGAGCTATTACGCACTCTTTGAATGAATAGCTGCTTCTAAGCTAACATCCTAGTTGTCTGTGCAACCCCACATCCTTTTCCACTTAACAATTATTTTGGGACCTTAGCTGGTGGTCTGGGCTGTTTCCCTTTCGACTACGGATCTTAGCACTCGCAGTCTGACTGCCGACCATAATTCATTGGCATTCGGAGTTTATCTGAGATTGGTAATCCGGGATGGACCCCTCACCCAAACAGTGCTCTACCTCCAAGAATCTTTATGTCGACGCTAGCCCTAAAGCTATTTCGGAGAGAACCAGCTATCTCCAAGTTCGTTTGGAATTTCTCCGCTACCCACAAGTCATCCAAGCACTTTTCAACGTGCCCTGGTTCGGTCCTCCAGTGCGTCTTACCGCACCTTCAACCTGCTCATGGGTAGGTCACATGGTTTCGGGTCTACGACATGATACTAAGGCGCCCTATTCAGACTCGGTTTCCCTGCGGCTCCGTCTCTTCAACTTAACCTCGCATCATATCGTAACTCGCCGGTTCATTCTACAAAAGGCACGCTCTCACCCATTAACGGGCTCGAACTTGTTGTAGGCACACGGTTTCAGGTTCTATTTCACTCCCCTCCCGGGGTGCTTTTCACCTTTCCCTCACGGTACTGGTTCACTATCGGTCACTAGGGAGTATTTAGGGTTGGGAGATGGTCCTCCCAGATTCCGACGGGATTTCACGTGTCCCGCCGTACTCAGGATACTGCTAGGTACAAAGACTATTTTAAATACGAGGCTATTACTCTCTTTGGCTGATCTTCCCAAATCATTCTTCTATAATCTTTGAGTCCACATTGCAGTCCTACAACCCCGAAGAGTAAACTCTTCGGTTTGCCCTCCTGCCGTTTCGCTCGCCGCTACTAAGGCAATCGCTTTTGCTTTCTCTTCCTGCAGCTACTTAGATGTTTCAGTTCACTGCGTCTTCCTCCTCACATCCTTAACAGATGCGGGTAACAGGTAGTACCTGTTGGGTTCCCCCATTCGGAAATCCCTGGATCATCGCTTACTTACAGCTACCCAAGGCATATCGTCGTTTGTCACGTCCTTCTTCGGCTCCTAGTGCCAAGGCATCCACCGTGCGCCCTTATTAACTTAACCTTATTTTTTGACCTTTCAGTCATAAACTCTTTTAATACTACAGCGTTTCGGTTTATTTTCTTGTTACTATTTGATATAGATATTCAATTTTCAATGTGCATTACTTGGTGATCTCTCACCAATGGAGCCTAGCGGGATCGAACCGCTGACCTCCTGCGTGCAAAGCAGGCGCTCTCCCAGCTGAGCTAAGGCCCCACAAGACCTCTCAAGACTAAACAAGACCAATGTGCAGTTCCTTATCCTTAGAAAGGAGGTGATCCAGCCGCACCTTCCGATACGGCTACCTTGTTACGACTTCACCCCAATCATCTATCCCACCTTAGGCGGCTGGCTCCTAAAAGGTTACCTCACCGACTTCGGGTGTTACAAACTCTCGTGGTGTGACGGGCGGTGTGTACAAGGCCCGGGAACGTATTCACCGCGGCGTGCTGATCCGCGATTACTAGCGATTCCGACTTCATGTAGGCGAGTTGCAGCCTACAATCCGAACTGAGACTGGCTTTAAGAGATTAGCTTGCCGTCACCGGCTTGCGACTCGTTGTACCAGCCATTGTAGCACGTGTGTAGCCCAGGTCATAAGGGGCATGATGATTTGACGTCATCCCCACCTTCCTCCGGTTTATTACCGGCAGTCTCGCTAGAGTGCCCAACTGAATGATGGCAACTAACAATAGGGGTTGCGCTCGTTGCGGGACTTAACCCAACATCTCACGACACGAGCTGACGACAACCATGCACCACCTGTCACCTCTGTCCCGAAGGAAAGCTCTATCTCTAGAGCGGTCAGAGGGATGTCAAGACCTGGTAAGGTTCTTCGCGTTGCTTCGAATTAAACCACATGCTCCACCGCTTGTGCGGGCCCCCGTCAATTCCTTTGAGTTTCAACCTTGCGGTCGTACTCCCCAGGCGGAGTGCTTAATGCGTTAGCTGCGGCACTAAACCCCGGAAAGGGTCTAACACCTAGCACTCATCGTTTACGGCGTGGACTACCAGGGTATCTAATCCTGTTTGCTCCCCACGCTTTCGAGCCTCAGCGTCAGTTACAAGCCAGAGAGCCGCTTTCGCCACCGGTGTTCCTCCATATATCTACGCATTTCACCGCTACACATGGAATTCCACTCTCCCCTCTTGCACTCAAGTTAAACAGTTTCCAAAGCGTACTATGGTTAAGCCACAGCCTTTAACTTCAGACTTATCTAACCGCCTGCGCTCGCTTTACGCCCAATAAATCCGGACAACGCTCGGGACCTACGTATTACCGCGGCTGCTGGCACGTAGTTAGCCGTCCCTTTCTGGTAAGATACCGTCACAGTGTGAACTTTCCACTCTCACACTCGTTCTTCTCTTACAACAGAGCTTTACGATCCGAAAACCTTCTTCACTCACGCGGCGTTGCTCGGTCAGACTTCCGTCCATTGCCGAAGATTCCCTACTGCTGCCTCCCGTAGGAGTCTGGGCCGTGTCTCAGTCCCAGTGTGGCCGATCACCCTCTCAGGTCGGCTATGTATCGTTGCCTTGGTGAGCCGTTACCTCACCAACTAGCTAATACAACGCAGGTCCATCTGGTAGTGATGCAATTGCACCTTTTAAGCAAATGTCATGCAACATCTACTATTATGCGGTATTAGCTATCGTTTCCAATAGTTATCCCCCGCTACCAGGCAGGTTACCTACGCGTTACTCACCCGTTCGCAACTCATCCAAGAAGAGCAAGCTCCTCTCTTCAGCGTTCTACTTGCATGTATTAGGCACGCCGCCAGCGTTCGTCCTGAGCCAGGATCAAACTCTCATTAAAAGTTTGAGTTCTTACTCATTTCTGTCACTGACAGATTTATTGTTTTTTTCATTGTTCAGTACTATAACCTTAGTTATAGTGCCCTGCACATTGGTTCGTCTTGTTCAGTTTTCAAAGGTCTTTGTCACTCATTCTCTCTCAAGCGACAACTATATTAGTATATCACAGCCATCTGTCTCTGTCAACAGATTTTTTAAACTTTTTTCAAGTTTTTTTAACCGCAATACACCATAGTCCGTACGGGATTCGAACCCGTGTTACCGCCGTGAAAAGGCGGTGTCTTAACCCCTTGACCAACGGACCTTGAGCTTTTCAACTCTTTCTATTATACCTACTTTTTTACCTTTGTCAAGGACTTTTTTCCTCTTTATCGAAATTCTGAAAAATAAAGGAAAAAGCCAGTTCAACTGACTCCTTCTATTTATCTTGCCAATTAATCGCGCGTTCCTCTCCCCACCAGTAAGGGATCAATTCAGCAACCTTAATTGTTTTTCTTGTTTCGTAGTTCATCATGAACTCTGCTTCTTTATTTTCAGCATTCAATTCTAAGAGAAATTCTCTGCAAGCGCCACAGGGCATACCTGATCCTTCGCCGTAGGGAGGTTTGTCTCGAAAGGCGAGGATTTTCTTAACTTTAGTTTGTCCTGAAAATTGATACATATTGAAGAGAGCAGCTCGTTCTGCACAGAGATGAAAAACGCCACAAGTGCCCTCCATACAAAATCCTGTGAAGATCTGACCATCTTCTGCTTCTACTGCAGCAACAACATGGTTAGCATAAACAAAGTCAGAAACTTCATGAGGATTGTATAAGGCTCGTGCTTCTTCATACATCTTTTCCCATGTACCCATCGGAAGTCCTTTTTATTTAGAAATCTCTTTGAGCATATTATCGATATGCTGGATAGATTTCTCACGACCTAATAGGTAAATCGTATCTGGAAGTTCTGGTCCATGCATTTCACCTGATACAGCAATACGAATCGGCATGAAGAGGTTTTTCCCTTTAATACCCGTTTCTTTTTGAACTGCTTTGATTTGTGGGAAGATGTTTTCTGTCACAAATTCTTCATCTGTCATTGCTTCTAGTTTCGCTTTGAAGGCTTCTAGAACAACCGGAACGGTTTCTCCTGCCATGACCTCGCGCTCAGCATCTGTCAGCTCTGGGAAATCTGAGAAGAAAAGATCTGTCAATGGAACGATTTCATCCACTGACTTCATTTGTGGTTTGTAGAGTTCCACCATTTTTTCAGACTTGTCAGTCAAACGCCCTGCTTCTTCTAAGTATGGTTTTGCCATTTCAAAGATAGTAGCTAGATCGGCTCTCTTGATGTAGTCGTTGCTCATCCAGTCTAGTTTCTTCTGATCGAAGGCAGCTGGTGACTTGCTGAGACGATTTTCATCAAAGAGTTTAATCAGTTCCTCACGAGAGAAGATTTCGTCTTCCCCACCAGGGTTCCAGCCAAGAAGGGCGATAAAGTTAAAGACAGCTTCTGGAAGATAGCCCTTCTTACGGTAATCTTCGATAAATTGAAGGGTGTTGGTGTCACGTTTAGACAATTTTTTACCCGTTTCAGAGTTGATGATCAAAGTCATGTGACCAAACTCAGGTGCATCCCAACCAAGCGCTTCATAGACCATGAGCTGTTTTGGGGTGTTGGCAATGTGGTCATCACCGCGGATAACATGAGAAATCTGCATATCATGGTCATCGATGACAACGGCAAAGTTGTAAGTTGGGTAGCCATCTTTCTTCTGAATCACCCAGTCACCGCCGATGTTGCCACCTTCAAACTCGATATCACCTTTGACCATATCATGCCATTTGTAGATACCAGATTCATTAACACCCAAACGGACAGTTGGGATGATACCGGCTGCTTCACGTTCTGCAATGTAAGCTGCTTTTTCTTCTTCGCTCATGCCAAGATATTCATTGATGTAACGTGGTGTTTCGCCAGCTGCTTCTTGGCGTTCGCGTTCAGCTGCCAACTCTTCTTCTGTGACGTAAGATTTGTAGGCTTTTCCTTCAGCTAGCAATTGGTCAATGTATTTTTGATAGAGTTCCAAACGCTCAGATTGGCGGTAATTTTCATGCGTCTCTGGACTTTCATCCCAGTCCATGCCCAACCAACGAAGGTTTTCAAGCTGTGAACGTTCACCATCCTCAACATGGCGTTTACGGTCGGTATCTTCGATACGAATAATAAAAGTTCCACCATGATGGCGTGCGTAAAGGTAGTTGAATAATGCTGTACGGGCATTTCCGATGTGTAGTAGTCCTGTTGGACTTGGTGCGTAGCGTACGCGGATATCTTTTGACATAGTTTCTCCTATAAAGTCTCTAGGCGTCTGCCTTTTTGCTTTCTATATTATATCACAAGTCTCGCCTGAGTCCAATGTCTACGAATAAAGAGAGTAAAAAGAGTGGACAAACCACTCTTTTCTTCTATTATAGACGTGCGTTAAGCTCTTTGCTCAATTCTTCAAATCCTGGTTTTCCAAGAAGGGCAAACATGTTACGTTTGTAAGCTTCAACACCTGGTTGGTCAAATGGGTTGATAGCATTCAAGTAACCTGAAAGGGCAATTGCCAATTCGAAGAAGTAGATAGTGTAACCAAGAGTGAAAGCGTCTTGCTCTGGAAGAGTCACGTACATGTTTGGTACATCACCGTCAGTGTGGGCAAGAAGAACACCGTCAGTCGCTTTTTTGTTTACAAAGTCAACGTCTTTTCCTTGAAGGTAACCAAGTCCGTCAAGGTCTTCTTCCAAAGTAGGAATGATCACGTTCTTACGTGGTTTGTCAACACGGACAACTGTTTCGAACATGATACGAGTTCCTTCTTGGATAAATTGACCCAATGAGTGCAAGTCAGTTGAGAAGTTTGCTGAAGTTGGGTAAATTCCTTTTTGGTCTTTCCCTTCTGACTCACCAGCCAATTGTTTCCACCATTCTGAGAAGTATTGAAGTGATGGTTCGTAGTTTACCAAGATTTCAGTAGCGTAGCCTTTACGGTAAAGGATGTTACGAACTGCTGCGTATTGGTAAGCTTCATTTTCAGCAATCTTGTCTGAAGTGTAGTCTTTACGAGCTGCGTTCGCACCTTCCATAAGGGCTTTGATGTCTGCACCTGATGCTGCGATTGGAAGCAATCCAACTGCTGTCAATACTGAGAAGCGTCCACCGATGTCATCTGGAACCACAAATGTTTCCCAACCATTAGCATCTGCTTCAACCTTAACAGCACCTTTTTGGCGGTCAGTTGTAGCGTAGATACGTTTGTTAGCTTCTTCTTGTCCGTATTTCTTAACCAAAAGTTCTTTGAAGACACGGAAAGCGATCGCTGGTTCTGTTGTTGTACCTGATTTAGAAATCACGTTTACTGAGAAGTCTTTGTCAGCTACGTACTCTACCAAGTCAGCAAGGTAAGTAGATGAGATTGAGTTTCCTGCGTAAAGGATTTGTGGAGCTTTGCGTTCTTCTTTTGTTTGCAAGTTGGCAAAGTGGTGGTTCAAGAAGTCGATAGCTGCTTTGGCACCAAGGTAAGATCCACCGATACCAATTACAACCAAGACATCGCTGTCTGATTTGATTTGCTCAGCAGCTTTCAAGATGCGGTCGAATTCTTCGCGGTCGTAGTTTTCAGGAAGGTCCAACCAACCCAAAAAGTCACTACCAGCACCAGTTCCTTTACGGATCAATTCGTCTGCAGCTGTTACTTGTGCTTGCATGTATTCCACTTCATGTGGGGCAACAAATTTGTCTAAAACTTTTGAATAATCAAATTTAATATGTGACATGATAATCCTCCAAAATTTCTTCTTTTCTATCATAACGCTTACCTTCGATTTTTTCAAGCTTTTTTATTGAATTTGCCCAATTTTTATCAGAATTCAAACGTTTGCGTAAATTTGCTAAAATATAAAAAATCTGAAAGGACGAATAAAAACGGCTAGAGACTCTAACCGTTACAATTCATTTAATAAATACTCAAATAGTTCTAAATTGCCATCTTCTTCATTGACCAGAAACTCTGGGTGCCACTGCAAGCCGATGATACGATGCTCGTCGACAGACTCAATCGCTTCGATGGTCTGGTCTCTTGGATCAACAGCAGTCACACGGAAATTAGGCGCCAGATCTTTGATACTTTGGCGATGGACTGAGTTGACCTGACTTTCTTTTCCGAACAACTTAGCCACCACGCTTCCTTCTACTGTCTCAATAGAATGAGATGTTCCAAAAGGCAAGCCTTGCCAGTGACCTTCAATTTCTTGGTGGAGAGTGCCGCCAAAAGCAACATTGACCAGCTGAACACCACGGCAGATTGCCATAATTGGTTTATTCTGACGGAGCGCTTCTTTCAGGAGAGCTAGTTCAAACTCATCGCGTACAAGGTTGTAATCATCGCTCTCAATGGTCTTTTTCTCTCCATAAAACTGAGGATGGACATTTTGCCCACCTGTCAAGATGAGTTTGTCAATCATTTCCACATAATCGCGCACAATGGACTCATCTCCTACAGGAATCACTAAAGGGAGACCACCGACTTGACGAATGCTCTCTGCAAATTTACAAGATACAGATGAGTGAATGTTTTTCCCTTCTGCATCTACAGGACATAGGTTTGCAGCAACTCCTACAACCGTTCTAGCCATGATGTGTCTCCTTTCGATTTTCTTGCGACAGTCTTATCTTATCACTCCAACCCTTTCCTGTCTAATATGTTTTTTTAAAGACCGTGATAAGTATTTTTTATGGACAAGAAAAAGCTGCCCAACGAGGAAAACTTCTTTTTTATTCGAAGACAAATTGATTGTGATACAGTTCCGAGTAGAAACCGCCGAGTTTGAGCAACTCGTGATGATTTCCACGTTCAATAACCTCTCCATCTTTGAGAACAATAATCTGATCGGCATTGAGGATGGTCTTGAGACGATGGGCAATGACAAAACTGGTTCGTCCTGCTACAACTGCCTCCATGGCATGTTGAATCTTGCTTTCTGTTACGGTATCCACATTGGAAGTCGCCTCATCTAAGATTAGGACTTGAGGATCTGTCATCAAGGTTCTAGCGATGGAAATCAATTGTTTCTGACCAGTCGAGAAGATATTTTGCTCATCATCAATAAGGGTATCATACTTATCAGGCAAGCTTTCGATATAGTCATGAATATGAGTTGCCTTGGCAGCTGCTTCGACCATTTCCTGACTGGCATCTGGCACACCAAAGCGGATATTGTCTCGGATTGTTCCACTAAACAAGACCGAATCCTGCAAGACAATACCGACCTTGCTCCGCAGGCTGTCCAAGTCGTAGTCACGGATGTCTTTGCCATCAAAGCAAATGCTGCCTGCATCCACATCGTAGAAACGATTGATGAGGTTCATGATGGTCGTTTTCCCTGAACCAGTCGGGCCGACAACTGCTATCATCTGCCCCTTAGGAGCTGAAATGCTAACATCTTTTAAAATCGGCTTGTCTGGCACATAAGAGAAATCAATGTGACTGATCTCAACGCCTTCTCGCAATTCCGTAAAGGCTGGTGCATTTTGCGGACGAATCTCTTCTTCTGCATCAAACATTTCTTGGATACGATCCGCTCCAGTAAAGGCTAACTGGAGGCTCCCCCAACTCGCAGCCACCTGGATAATCGGCTGGTAGTACTGCTGAGAAAATTGGGTAAACATGACAATCAAACCTAGGGCTGTCGTTGTTTCGATACTTGGATCGTTCAGCAGGACCGCCGAACCTGCAAAAATAACGATGGCCGTATTGACCAAGCTCATCCCATTCATAACTGGAAAGAGGATGCCTGAGAACATTCTCCCTTTAAAGGTTGCCTTACGCACGCGCTCATTTTGCTCCACAAAGCCTGCTACGATGTCGTCTTGAATTCCTTGTACGATAACAGCTTTCTGTCCAGAAATACTCTCATCCATGTAGGCGTTGAGTTTCCCAACCTCTTTTTGCTGGAGATTGGTGTACTTGCGAGCCATCTTCACGATGAAAACCAACATGAGAAAGGCCACTGGGGTGCTGGCTACTGTTATCAGGGCTAGCGTCACATTTCTTGAAAACATGACAAAAATCAAACCGATGTAAAGAGCAATATTGCTCATGACCTGAACTAGGCTTTCATTGAAGGCTTGAAGGATATTGTCCAAGTCACTCGTGAAGCGAGAAAGGATATCGCCATCCTGATGGCGGTCAAAGAAAGAAACGGTCAAACGGGAAAGTTTGCCAAAGAGGCCCTTACGCATCTCATTTGTCGACTCAGCAATCACACGAGTCATCAAGGTCATGTAAATCAAACTGGATACCACTAGGGCGAGGACAACCAGAGCTAGATTCAGCATCAGAGCTGATAAACTCTGCCAGGCTAGTTCGGAAGTTCCATTTTGATAAGCTAGAACTAGGTTAGCTAGCTCCGTTACTGCTTGACCCGAAAAAACTGGAAAAAGGGCTTGGGCAATCGTCGCAACTGCAACCATCAGAACCACAATGACAAAGGAGAACTTGTAAACTTTAAAATAATTCCAGAAAAATCGAACGGTTTTCATTTTATTCCTCCTTTCCCTTTTGTGTTTCGTAGATTTCGCGGTAGACGGCATTGTTAGCTACCAAGTCTGCATGCCGTCCTTCTCCAATCAAGCGCCCTTGGTCCAAGACCAAAATCTTGTCCGCATGGACGACTGAACTGATCTTTTGAGCGATGATAATAGTTGTCGTCCCTTTCAGGTCTTTGTTCAAAGCTTCCTGTACGAGTCTTTCTGACTTGGCATCCAATGCCGAAGTCGAATCGTCAAAAATCAGGATACGGGGATTGCTGACAATCCCACGGGCAATGGACATCCGTTGCTTTTGTCCACCAGAAAAATTGGTGCCTCGCTCTTCGACCTGACTCTCAAATTTATTTTCCATGCGTCCGATAAATTCGCTGGCTTGGGCAATCCGTGCTGCACGTTCCATTTCTGACACGCTGGCATTGCCTTTTCCTTGGCGAAGATTATCTGCAATGGTCCCGCTAAAGAGAATAGCACGTTGCAAGACGATGGAAACTGTTTTACGCAAGGTTCCCTCGCTGACGTCTCGAATATCCTTGCCACCAATCTTGATAGATCCCTCCTGTGGGTCAAAAAGTCGCGGAATTAACTGAGCTAGGGTGGACTTCCCTGCTCCAGTCGCCCCAACCACACCGACCATCTGACCAGGCGCAATATCAAAGGTTACATTCTTCAGCATAGGCTCATCATCATTAGGATAGGTGAAGGTCACATTTTCAAAAGAGAGACTTCCTTCTAACTCTTCATCTGGGAGATCTTTAAAGGTCATCGCTGGCTCGGTATCTAGAATTTCGCGAATACGACGCAAGGAAATCATGGCACGACTGACAGAATTTCCTAAAAATCCAACCATGATGATGGTAAAGATAATCTGGCTGAGATAGTTGATAAAGGAAGCAATAGAGCCCACAACAGATGGATCTGACTGAGCCATACCTGCCACCAACCAGATAGAGAGGAAGACTGCCCCATAGCCGACTAGCATCATAACGGGTTCTATAACTGAGAAGGCATAACCGATATAAAGATTTTGTCCGAGAAGTTCATCTGAAACCTCGGTAAATTTGTCAAATTGTGCTTTTTCCTGTACAAAGGATTTGACCACGCGCACACCACGTAGATTTTCCTTAGCGATAGCATTGATCCGTTCAAGAAGGGTTTGAAACTTAGCAAACCGTGGTCCCATCATTCCCATCATGATGGCAGTTAGTGCAAAGATTAGGAACACCATGAGGACAATCACCCACCAAAGTGACGGAAGAGTGTGAACCGCCAAGATAAAGGAACCGATAAAGAGAAGAGGGAGACGGAAAAGAATTTGAAAAGCCATCATCACCACGTTCTGAATTTGGTTGATATCATTGGTCATTCGGACGACAAGGTTACCCGCATTGAATTGCTCGATATTGGCATAAGAAAAAGTCTGGATCTTGCGAAAAGCGTCTTCCCGAAGGTCCGAAGACACTCCTTGAGCAATGTAGGCTGCAAGCGTTACATTGACCCCACCTGCAACCAGACCGACTAGGGCTACTCCTATCAACCAAGCGCCAATACTATAAATAGCCTCATTTCTTCCGGTCAACAAAGCCTCTAACACCTCTTGCAGATAGCGTGGTTGTAAGAGCGAGCTCGCAACCATCAAGCCTGTCATCATTAGGGATGCCAAGGCCTGCCATTTATAGGTTTTTATTTTTTTAATGAGCATATTTCCTCCTAATAAAATAGATAAAGGGAGCGACATCCTGCGTCAGCTCCTTCTCATTCGTTCATATTGATGCTATTCTAGCAAAAAAGAGGCATCTTGTCAAAGAAGTCTCCTTGTTATAAATTAGTGCGCTTTCACCTACAGGTGATGCATGAAAAGGCTTTTTATGGTAAAATGAAAGGAAGAACTCTTACAAGGAGGAAAAGATGAAGAAACAAACCATCGCTGTCTTGGGTCCTGGTTCTTGGGGAACTGCCCTTTCGCAGGTCCTAAACGACAATGGACACGAGGTTCGAATTTGGGGAAATATTTCTGACCAAATTGATGAAATCAATAACCAACATACAAACAAACGCTATTTCAAAGATATCCTACTCGACGAAAAAATCAAAGCCTATCATGATTTAGAAGAAACACTAAAGGATGTGGATGCTGTTTTATTTGTAGTCCCAACAAAAGTAACGAGACTGGTTGCCCAACAAGTAGCAAAGGTGCTTGATCACAAGGTTGTCATCATGCATGCCTCCAAAGGATTGGAACCAGATAGCCACAAACGTCTATCAACTATTCTTGAAGAGGAAATCCCAGCTGACCTTCGTAGTGAAGTCGTTGTTGTTTCAGGACCTAGCCACGCTGAGGAAACGATTGTACGGGATATTACCTTGATCACTGCAGCCTCTAAAGACCTTGAAACGGCCCAGTACGTCCAAAATCTCTTTAGCAACCACTACTTCCGCCTCTATACCAATACGGATGTTATCGGGGTTGAAACCGCTGGTGCTCTCAAAAACATCATCGCAGTTGGCGCTGGGGCACTACATGGTCTAGGATTTGGCGATAATGCCAAGGCGGCTATCATTGCCCGTGGCCTGGCTGAAATCACCCGTCTAGGGGTCGCTCTGGGAGCTAATCCTCTGACTTATAGCGGGCTTTCTGGAGTTGGGGATTTGATCGTAACTGGGACATCTATCCACTCTCGTAACTGGAGAGCTGGTGATGCTCTCGGTCGTGGAGAATCCCTCGCAGACATCGAAGCTAATATGGGCATGGTCATCGAAGGAATCTCAACAACTCGAGCAGCTTACGAGCTGGCTCAGGAATTGGGTGTCTACATGCCAATCACACAGGCTATTTACCGAGTCATCTACGAAGGTGTCAATATCAAAGAAGCAATCACTGACATCATGAACAATGAATTTAAAGCAGAAAACGAATGGTCTTAGACCCTTATAGAAAGGAACATCATGAAACAAAAAGTCAGAAAAGCAGTCATCCCTGCCGCTGGATTGGGAACTCGCTTCCTCCCAGCAACTAAGGCCTTGGCCAAGGAAATGTTGCCAATCGTAGACAAGCCCACTATCCAGTTTATCGTTGAAGAAGCCCTCAAGTCTGGAATCGAAGACATCTTGGTTGTTACGGGTAAGTCAAAACGTTCTATCGAGGACCATTTTGATTCAAACTTCGAATTGGAATACAACCTTAAAGAAAAAGGGAAAACAGATCTTCTGAAGCTGGTTGATGAGACAACCGGCATGCGCCTGCATTTTATCCGTCAAACACATCCACGTGGTCTCGGAGATGCTGTTTTGCAAGCCAAAGCTTTCGTTGGAAATGAACCTTTTGTCGTTATGCTTGGTGATGACTTGATGGATATCACAGACGAAAAGGCTGTTCCGCTTACCAAACAACTCATGGATGACTACGAACGTACCCACGCGTCCACTATCGCTGTTATGCCAGTCCCTCATGACGAAGTCTCTGCTTATGGGGTTATTGCTCCGCAAGGCGAAGGAAAAGACGGTCTTTACAGCGTTGAAACCTTCGTTGAAAAACCAGCTCCAGAGGACGCTCCTAGTGACCTTGCTATCATCGGACGCTACCTCCTCACTCCTGAAATTTTCCAAATCCTCGAAAACCAAGCTCCAGGTGCAGGAAATGAAATTCAGCTGACAGATGCAATCGATACCCTCAATAAAACACAACGTGTATTTGCTCGTGAGTTCAAAGGGGCTCGTTACGATGTCGGAGACAAGTTTGGCTTTATGAAAACCTCCATCGACTACGCTCTCAAACACCCACAAGTCAAAGACGACTTGAAAGACTACCTCATCCAACTCGGAAAAGAGTTAGCTGAAGGGGAATAGAAGAAAAACAAAGCTCTTAAATAAGGGCTTTGTTTTTTTGTTGAAGCTTGCAATAAAAAAGCCATCTTTGCAGATAACTTATTAGCAACCGAATCGGTGCTTGCATTTAACTATCCCCCCTACACATAACTCATTCCTTTGTAGAAAAGGAAAACGGCTAGTGCGACAAAAAGTAGGGTTGCTCCAATTCGCTGGCTGGTACTATACATCTTTCTCTCCCATTTGACTGGAAAAATGACTGCTAGAAAGGCACCGCCTACTGCGCCGCCAATATGCCCTGCTAGGCTGATTCCTGGAATCAGAATACTTCCAATGATATTTATCACGAAAAGTGTCAGATAGGATTGCCCCAACTGCTGGATATAGGGGCTGCGAGTTGCGTAGCGCAAAACGATAATCGCAGCAAATAGTCCGTAAAGAGAAGTGGAGGCCCCTGCTGCTAGGACTTTCGGTGTGAAAGCAAACACAAAGAGATTGCCCATCATTCCTGATAAGAGATAGAGAAAGAAGAACTGCTTAGAGCCGAAAATCTCCTCCACCTGTCGTCCAAGAAAGTAGAGAGAAAGCATATTGACAATAAAATGCTCCCAACCTATGTGCACAAATATAGCCGAAAAAAGGCGCCACATCTGCTCAGGGAACAGGCGAATGATCGGTCCATACATAGCACCAAACTGAAACAGAGTTTTTACCCGATCAAAGTTGATGCCCGTAGTAATCAACATCAAGAGAAATACCAAAGCTGTCATTAGGAGAAAAAGACTAGTAACAGGGTAACGTTTATCAAAGATTTCCTTCATAGATTAGCACCTCCTGAACGGGAATATCATGGTCTTCCAAGTTGAAATTCTGGATTTGACAAGGATAGATTGTACTCATGGTCTGACCAGCAAAATTCTCCAGATATCGGTCGTAATAGCCTCCCCCATATCCAATCCGATAACCCTCTGTCGTAAAAGCCAAGCCCGGAACATGAATCAAATCAATCCGAGAGGCATCCATCACTTCCAAGTCTCCTTGCGGTTCCAGTAAACCAAAGGAAGTTTTTACCAACTGCTGCGGATCGTAGAGCACAAAGTCCATGCGTCCCTTGGGATAGGTTTTGGGTATCAGAACCTTTTTGTCGTCCTTCAGCGCCTGCTCGATCAGTTCCTGCGTTTGAAATTCATGAGGAAAAGAGAGATAGGTTGCGATGGTCTTGGCTTCATGGTAAAAGGGGTGATGTAAGAAACGCTCGGTTAAAGCTAGATCCATAGCCTGTTTTTTCTCCTGAGATAGGGCCTTCATTTCTTGCAAGACTTGCTTGCGTAATTTCGATTTCATAGATAAGCCCTCTACTCTGCTGCTTTCTTTTTCAGGAAACTAGAGACTGCTTCCACCCCAACGGCTAAGGCTTCTTCATTAGGGCTCATCTGAGGGTGATGAAGAGCGTAGGGACTATCGATACCTAGCCAGAACATAACGCCATCTACCTTCGAAAGGAGATAACCAAAGTCCTCACCCGTCATAGCAGGCTCGATATCAATCAACTCGATTCCGTCTTTCTCTTCAAAATAGTCCATCAGTTCACGCGCCAAGGCTGGATTGTTCTCAACAGGTAGGTAGCCTCCTTGCTTGAGTTCTACTTCGACTTCCATATCAAAGGCTGCTGCAACACCTTCTGCGACTGTCTTGACTCTTTTTTGTACCAAGAGGCTCATGTCCTGAGTCAAGGCGCGAATAGTTCCATGTAAAAATGCTGTGTCTGTAATGACATTGTTGGTTGTTCCAGCTTGGAAAAGGCCAAAGGTCACCACTGCTCCCTCGATTGGATTGACATTGCGGCTAACAACTGACTGTACTTGGGTCACAAAGTAACTAGCCGCCACCAAGGCGTCATTGGCTTCATGCGGAAAAGCTGCGTGTCCTCCTTTTCCTTTGAAACGAACCTTCACCTCACAAGTCCCTGCAAAGAGAGTATGTGTATTGGTCGCAATCTGTCCAACCTTCAGATCCGGACGAACATGGAGGCCATAAAACTGGTCTGGCAACCAATCTCCAAAAGCACCATCCTCATACATGAGCATCCCACCAGCTTCATTTTCTTCAGCAGGTTGAAACAGAAAAAGCAGATTATTCTTGGGTTGCTCCTCAAGAGCACGCTCGAGACAGCCCAAGGCAATGGTCATATGAAAATCATGGCCACAGGCATGCATGCGACCTTGGTGTTGAGAAGCAAAAGGTAGACCTGTTTGTTCGACAATAGGCAGACCATCAATGTCTGTTCGCCAGCCAATAGTCTTCTTTGGCTGGCTTCCCTGCAAATAGACCAAAATCCCTGTTCGCCAAGTACGAATTTGAACAAAATCCTTGCCCGTAGTCAATTTTTCAATCACATCCAGCAAATAAGCCTGAGTCTTGAACTCTTCCAAGCCAATCTCTGGAATCTGGTGTAAATCTCGTCTAGTCTGAATCAAATCTAACATCTATCGATCCTCCTTTTGATAGAAGAAAGAGGCTGGAAAAAGGGTTCCGCCTCTTTTTTACTTTTACAATTACAAGGTACGAAGCGCATCCTCAAGCGCTGTTTTTTGTTGGGTTTGGGCATCAATTTCTTTGATGATACGAGCTGGAACACCTGCTACTACCACGTTTTCTGGAACATCTTGGGTAACAATAGCTCCTGCTGCAACAACTGAACCACTACCGATTTGGACCCCTTCGATAACCACTGCATTGGCACCGATAAGAACATTGTCTCCGACACGAACTGGTTCAGCACTAGCTGGCTCAATCACACCTGCCAAAACCGCCCCTGCACCAACGTGGCTGTTCTTCCCAACGATGGCACGGCCACCAAGGATAGCACCCATATCAATCATGGTTCCTGCACCGATTTCAGCACCAATATTGATAACAGCTCCCATCATGATAACAGCATTGGCACCAATTTCAACCTGGTCACGGATAATAGCACCTGGCTCGATACGAGCATTGATCGCACGTTTATCTAACAAAGGAACTGCAGAATTACGAGCATCTTGCTCAACAACATAATCTTGATTTTCTACCAAGCCTTTGAGAAGCGGAGCGATATCCTTCCAATCTCCAAAAAGAACATTTCCTAGTTTGACAACTGAGCTTGGTACAGCAGTTGCAAGTTCTCCCTCAAAAGTTACTTTGACACTGGTTTTCTTTTCCGCATTGGCGATAAATTGGATAATTTCTTGAGCGTTCATTTTTGTGGCAGTCATAGGCGCCTCCTGGTTCATTATAATGATACCTATTCTACCAAAAAAGACTTCAAATTTGAAGCCTCAACTATCAAAATAGTCGTCTTTACTTCCCTTCTTTGGCTTCTTCGATAGACAAGAAGACCATAGGGACGATGATCAAAATCATGGCCAAAACTAGAGATCCATCTAGGACAAGACCGAGAAAGAGGACGCTCAATAGCGCTGAAGAGAGCGGTTCGCTGGCACTCACCACCGATACAACCAGCGGGGAAACGAGTGACACAGCCTTCATAGATAGAAAGAAAGCAAAAGCAGTTCCAAACACGGCAATCGTCAGACAAATCAGCACACTTACCAGATCCACTTGAAAACTTATCTGATAAATAGGGTAAAGGAAATTACTAAAGAGCCCTGCCAGAATCATCCCCCAACCAACAGTCGGAACAAATCCGTAGCACCGTGCAAAACGCTGAGGAAGGATAACATTAAACATGACCCCTACTGCACTGAGCAAACCTGTTACTAGAGCCAAAGGTGTCATGGATAACTGGGACAAATCCCCTTTTGTAGCCATCAAAAAAACACCTAGCATGGCAATCAAAACATAGAACACAGCTGTAATTGAAGCCTTCTTCTGGTAAATGATTCGATTGTAAAACAGGATAAAAACAGGGCTGATAAATTGCAAAATGGTCGCCGTCGTCGCATTGGAATACTCAACGCAGAGATAAAAGAAAAATTGCACAGAAAAAATACCTAGAATAGCATAGGCTAAAAAAGGTAGATAATTTTTCTTATCACGCCAGATGTCCAACAAGCGGCTACGCAACTGAAAAGCAGATAAACCTAAAACCAAACTCCCTGCCACTAATAAACGCATAGAAGTAATCCATCCAGAAGACACTGGATAATGAGTGAAAAAATACTCTCCTAAAATCCCACAAATCCCCCAGATTAGGCCTGAGAGTAGCGAGTATACTGTCCCCTTAACAATCTTTTTCTGATAATGATTCATATTATTATTGTAACACGAAACCAACAAAGAAAAAAGTAGCAACAAGGAGAAATTACTAACCTTGCCACTACTCTTTCTTAACGATTAAATAAACGTGAACGTCCTGAAGAACCACTTTGAGTATTGCCACTCGAACTTGAACTTCCAGAGCTACTGCTTGAACTTGAGCTTGGAGGAGTCACTGCTGGAATGCTTCCTAGAATATTCTTCCATGCGTTCAGATAATCTGCATCGCTTCCTCCAATAGCAAAGCGATAGGTGGTCACTGGGGCACCTTCTTTAGTCGCCCAGTAGCTCGTTACTGTTGATCCAGAAACTTCTATTTCTTTCCCATTGATAGAAACCTTGCCTGGTTTTTGTCCTGTAGATCGGAGAACTTGTGACTTGGTCACACTTGGATCCAGGTTAAAGCGCTCATTCCCCCATATTCCAGGTTCAGCTTGTTGGATAGCATTGACCAAGTGGGCCATATAGTTGGCATTGCGGTAGTGGCCTGCTCCTTTGGCTAGTGGTCGGTTGTCGTCGTGACCTAACCAGCCACCCAAAGTCAAGCGAGGTGTAGAAAGCATGAGCCACATATTTTCATCTTCATTGGTCGTACCAGTTTTTCCAATCCAGTCAGCACGAGCTAGGGATGGATTGATAGTCGTCAAGTCCGTCTGGAAACTTGAAGTAATCCGAGATGAAATGACATCCCGAAGGAGACTTTGCATGATGGTTGCTGTCGCTTTTGAATAAACTTGGACAGGCTCATCCTTGTGCTCGTATACCAATCTGCCATCCGTTGACTCGATCTTCGCGATCATATGTTTCTTATGGTAAACTCCATTGTTGGCCAGAGTTTGATACCCGTTGGTATGCTGAGCAACTGTAACCTCAATTCCTCCACCCATCGGTAAACTTTCAATGCCATATTCTGGGATTTCATAACCCATTTTTTCCATATAGCCCTTGACATCGACACCCTTCTCTCGAAGCGTACGATAAGTCCAGTAGGCTGGAATGTTCCATGAATAGTTCAGGGCTTCTCCCAAGGTCATCATACCTGTACCAGGACTATTGACATACAAGATGGGATTCCCGTTTGAGAAGTTGGTAGGATAGTTTGATAAGATACTTGCACTCCCCATCAAACCTTGGTCAATAGCGATACCATAGGCCAATATAGGTTTTGTGGTTGAAGCTGGAGAACGCTTGGTATCGATAGCGTGATTGTTCTGATTTTCTTGATAATTACGACCACCAACAAATCCAAGAATAGCTCCTGTTTGGTTGTCCATGAGGACATTCCCCACCTCAGGCTGACCTGTCGAATCATCTAGCAGATAGCCGTAGGTCGCAACCGCATTTTGCATCGCAGCATGAACATTTTTATTGATAGTTGTCGTAATCTTATATCCACCATTTTCAATTTCCTTAGTGGCTAGATCGCGATAGGATTTCTGAATGGACTCATTCTTTAATTCTTGCGCAGAAACATTATCTCGTTGGACGAGGTAGTCGTACATGCGGTCAGTAGCTTCTGCCAAGGTTGCATAGTAGAGATAGTCACGCGAAGTACCGCTAACACTACCTGATGGTAGGAAATCTTTCTTAAAGTCATAATCTTTGTACTTATCGTAGTCTTCCTGACTTAGAGCCCCTGTTCGGTACATGTTGTAGAGGACATCCTTGGCACGCTTGATTCCCAAAGCCATGTCCTCATCACTCTTCATACTACCATCAGATTCATAAGGAGAATAACTGATTGGACTCTGTGGCAATCCTGCGATAAAGGCAGCTTGAGGGACCGTTAAATCCGAAGCATTGACCCCAAAGATTCCTTCCGCAGCCTGCTGGGCACCTGCAATATTTTGACCTTTATGATTGCGACCAAAAGGAGCTATGTTAAGGTAGGTTGTCAAAATCTCATCCTTACCCATGGCCCTTTCTAAAGCAAGAGCATCAATAATCTCTTTAGCCTTACGAGCTAGAGTTGGAGCATCCCCCACCACTTGCTGCTTGATGACCTGCTGGGTCAAGGTCGAACCACCACTAGACGAGCCTAGACCGACAAAGGTTCCCAAGGTCGCACGAATAACGGCCTTAGGCACAACTCCCTTGTGCTCATTGAAATGCTCGTCCTCTGTCGCAACAATGGCTTTCTTAAGGTTGTCTGAGATAGCATCTGAAGCGACTGAAGTGCGCAATAAATCGCCCTCGATCGAGGCAATGGTACTACCGTCAGAATAAGTGATTTCTGAGATGGAGGCAATATCCTTCACTTGCTTGACCAACTCTTCTGCTTGAGGCACCTGGGCCTTGTCAAATAGAGCGACTCCATAACCCATAGCCACACCAGCGCCAAACAGTCCACCGATAAAGCCTAAGATAAAGAGAGTATTAAAGACTATTTTAAACCCACTTAAAATCTTAGCAAAAATAGACCCTGCCCTTCCAACTTTGTCAGAAGAGGTCCCCTTTTTACCGGTTTTCTTATTAGCCAGTTTTTCTGCTAGTCTTTTCTTCCATTTTGCAATTCGTTGCATTAGCTGCTGGAAAAAATGCAGCATTTTTGTTTTTAATTCATTAATTCTTTCTTTCATGAATGTCCTCGCTTTCTCTATTATACCATAAAAGGGAAACTTTCAATAAAATAGCCACTTTCTTCCCTATTCTACTAGGCTATTAATCAAGTTTGTGATACAATAGGTAGAAACAATATTTTATAAAGGAGAAAAGACACATGCACATTTTTGATGAGCTAAAAGAGCGTGGTTTGATTTTTCAAACGACTGATGAAGAAGCTTTGCGCAAAGCCCTAGAAGAAGGTCAAGTTTCTTATTATACTGGCTACGATCCAACTGCTGACAGCCTTCACCTAGGCCACCTTGTCGCAATCTTGACCAGTCGTCGTTTGCAATTAGCAGGTCACAAACCTTATGCGCTCGTTGGCGGTGCTACAGGTCTCATCGGAGATCCGTCCTTCAAAGATGCTGAGCGTAGTCTCCAAACAAAAGACACAGTAGATGGCTGGGTCAAGTCTATCCAAGGACAACTTTCTCGTTTTCTTGACTTTGAAAATGGTGAAAACAAAGCTGTCATGGTCAATAACTACGACTGGTTTGGCAGCATCAGCTTCATCGACTTCCTCCGTGATATCGGAAAATACTTCACTGTCAACTACATGATGAGCAAGGAGTCTGTGAAGAAACGGATCGAGACAGGGATTTCTTACACTGAGTTCGCTTACCAAATCATGCAAGGATATGACTTCTACGTCCTTAACCAAGAGCACAATGTTACCCTGCAAATCGGTGGTTCTGACCAGTGGGGAAATATGACAGCTGGTACCGAATTGCTTCGTCGTAAGGCTGATAAGACTGGTCACGTTATCACAGTGCCACTCATTACAGATGCAACTGGTAAGAAATTTGGTAAATCAGAAGGGAACGCAGTCTGGCTCAACCCTGAAAAGACTTCTCCATACGAAATGTACCAATTCTGGATGAACGTGATGGATGCTGACGCTGTTCGCTTCTTGAAGATCTTTACCTTCTTGTCACTGGATGAAATTGAAGACATCCGAAAACAATTTGAAGTGGCGCCACACGAACGCTTGGCTCAGAAAGTCTTGGCTCGTGAAGTTGTGACTCTTGTTCACGGCGAAGAAGCCTACAAGGAAGCCCTCAACATCACCGAGCAACTCTTTGCTGGAAACATCAAAAACCTTTCTGTCAAAGAACTCAAACAAGGACTTCGTGGAGTGCCAAACTACCAAGTAAAAGCAGACGAAAACCACAATATCGTGGAACTCCTCGTGTCATCTGGTGTGGTGAATTCAAAACGCCAAGCCCGTGAAGACGTCCAAAACGGAGCTATCTACGTCAACGGCGACCGTATCCAAGACCTTGACTATGTCTTGAGTGACGCAGATAAGTTAGAAAACGAACTCACTGTTATCCGCCGCGGGAAGAAGAAATACTTTGTGTTGACTTACTAAATTGTTAAACATTTACCTATAAACAAAGGAGTTACCCTCGAGAAAGGTAACTCCTTTTTGCTGTGAATAGTCCCCACCTATCCCTTAATAGACAGGCTACGCAGGACTATGCGTAAGGTTGTTAGATTATGTAGGATAGAGAGGTTTGAAGGACTGAGCCAATTAAACAAGCCAAAGCCAATCAAACTACTATTTACGACAACGGTATCTTGAATATTCTTCTTGATGAGTGTTTGCAAAGATGATGATAGCCAATCCAACTCTTGGAAGAAATCCAAACGATTATCTAACAATAAGATATCGCTCATCTGCTTAGAAATATCTGCACTCTCATTCATCACCACACCGATATCTGATAGGGTTAGAGCCGCTGAGTCATTCAATCCATCTCCAACCATCAAAATCGTGTGACCTGCTTTCTGCAGTTCCTCTACTAACTCAAATTTCCCATCAGGTTTCAAGTCTGTATAGACCTGATCAAAGGGCAAATCTTTGACTAATTCCTCTGTCCTAACCAAGGTGTCCCCTGTTGCCAGAATCAATTTTTTCCCTTGTGCCTTAAGTTTCTCCAAGGCTGCTTTTGCTTCTTTTCTCAAAGGAGTATGAATGCAGAACATTCCAATCAATTCATTCTGATAAGCCAAGAATAAGAGATTGTAGTGACTCTTGTACTCTTCAATTAAAGCATTTTGTTCTGAACTGATATGAATCTGCTCATCCTGCATCAAGACATAATTCCCAATAAGAACTGGTTGGCCATCTATATGAGATTTGATCCCCTTGCTTGCAATATATTGGAGTTTCCCATGCATTTCCTCATGTTCAATTCCCTCTATCTCAGCTTGCTTGACGATGGCATTAGCAATAGGATGATAAATGTGTTCCTCAAGACAGGCACTGATTCTGAGAATATCTTCCTCACTATAGTCCCCAAAAGGTAACACCTTTTCAACTATAGGATAACTAGTTGTGATTGTTCCCGTCTTATCAAACAAGAAAGTATCAACTTCCAGATATTTCTCCAGAACATCCCCATCCTTAATCACCATTTCACGGTTCAACCCCTCCTTGATAGCTGTCAAATAAGCTACAGGAGTAGAGATTTTCAAAGCGCAGGAGAAATCGACTAATAGGAAAGAAATAGCCTTAGAAAAAGAACCTGTTAATAGGTAAGTTAGCCCAGCCCCCAAGAAATTATATTTGACGACCTTATCCGCCATCTTGATGAAATAGCGTTGTTTCGTTTTCTTGTTTTCTTCAGATTTCTTCATTAACTCAATCAGTTGTAAAATCCGGCTGTTCATCTGATTATCGGTTACACGAATGCGTAACTCTCCAGTTTCTAATACTGTATTTGCACAAACCAAATCAGACTCTCTTTTTTCAACTGGAAAACTCTCTCCCGTCAAGGAACTTTCGTTGACCATACCTAAACCTGAAACTACTTGTCCATCAAACAGAATTTCATTTCCTTGAGATAGGACCAAGACATCTCCTATTTGAACATCGGAACTCTTGATACTAACAACCGTATCGCCCTGTACTAAGAATACGTCGCTCTCTTTTGCAAGAAGGCTTTGTTCTAAATCTGTTGCAGTTTTTTTCAAAGACCACTGATCTAAATGATTCCCCAAATCAAGCATAAACATGATATTGCTAGCTGTCTTGGATTGGTTCATAAACAAGGACAATAAAATCGCCGAACAGTCCAAGACTTCCATCGTTAGTTCCTTACGCGCTAGTGTTTGATAGGCTTCTCTAATATAACCCAAAGCCTGATAACAAGTCCATATATAGCGAATAGGATACGGCACAAAACTACGAAAAAGTACACGCTTAATCGCTGCACCTGAAACAATAGAATAAGCACTCTCTTCTCTACGAATGGGAAGAGTCATCAACTCAGAAACTTTCCCTTTATCAATTCTTTTTAAAAAGGCTTCTGCATTATCTAATACAGAAAAGCCTTCTTTTATGCGTAGAGTAAAGTGCTGTTGATCCATGTAAAACTGGATAGACTCAATCCCCTTTTCATCTCTCGCCAAGGAACGAAGATAGTCTTGAATATCCAAGGTGAGTGAAAAAGAAGATGATAGTCGGATATGTTGGTATCCTCTATGTAGCACTTTAAAAGACATATTATTCTCCTATAAGGCTATCTAATTGCTCTTCTTTTTTCTCTTGCTCGTACAAATATTTGGCATCTTGCAAGACATCGTCTCCATGTTGTTTCACAACAGAAACAGATGCATCTAGCCCGTCTTTCAACTTGTAAGCCTTAGCCAAAGCTTTAGAATAACCTTTTTTAGCTTCCTTACTTGCCAAGATTTTCAAACCAAGGGTACCAAATGCGACACCACCCAAAAAGAGTGATGATTTTTTCGCAACTTTTGCAACGGTTAATACTTCTTTTAACATACTTATTTCCTCCTTATCATTATTATATAGAAATTTAGATATAAAAGCAATTTTATTCTATAAATTGGAGAATTAGTTTTATTTCTACTGAATCTCCCATCTACTTATTTCTAAAGTTGCTTTCATTTGCCTCTTTTGATACACTTAAACTATGAATACAAACCTCAAACCCAAACTTCAGCGTTTTGCTTCTGCGACTGCCTTTTCCTGCCCTATCTGCCAAGAAAATCTGGCCTTGGTAGAGTCTAGCCTCAAGTGTAGCAACCGCCATTCTTTTGATCTGGCAAAATTCGGCTATGTCAACTTGGCTCCGCAAATCAAGCAATCTGCCAACTACGACAAGGAAAACTTCCAAAACCGCCAGCAAATTCTTGAAGCTGGTTTTTATCAGGCTATTTTAGAAGGTATCTCGGACTTACTAACAACTAATCCATCCGCAAAAACAGTCTTGGATATCGGTTGTGGCGAAGGTTTCTACTCTCGTAAACTCCAAGAAAGTCACTCTGATAAAACCTTCTATGCCTTTGACATTTCAAAAGACTCGGTCCAAATCGCAGCTAAAAGTGAACTCAACTGGTCAGTTAATTGGTTTGTCGGTGACCTGGCTCGACTTCCTATAAAAGACGCCAGTATGGATATCCTGCTCGACATCTTTTCACCTGCCAACTATGGGGAATTCCGTCGCGTTTTATCCAAAGATGGCATCTTGATCAAGGTCATCCCGACTGAAAATCACCTCAAAGAAATCCGTCAAAGGGTACAAGACCAGCTGACAAACAAGGACTATTCCAACCAAGATATCAAGGAACATTTCCAGGAATACTTCAGCATCCAATCTATCCAAATAGCTTCCCTAACCAAACCCATCACAGCCGAGCAACGCCAAGCTTTACTTAGCATGACCCCCCTTCTCTTTCATGTTGACCAGACCAAAATTGCCTGGAGTCAACTGACAGAGATTACCATTGAGGCAGAGATTTTGGTTGGGAAAGCACTGTAAATAAAACTTTCTGATAAGACAAAACCCGCACCTTCAAGGTACGGGTTTAAGTTATGTAATTATTAGTTCAAGTGCCAGATATCTTCGTTGTACTGAGCGATTGTACGGTCAGATGAGAAGAATCCTGCTTTAGAAATGTTAACGATGACTTTATCCAACCATGCGTCACGGTCTTCGTAGTCAGCAAGCATTTGCTCTTTGACTTTGATGTAGTCTTCCAAGTCAAGGAGAGTCATGAACCAGTCTTTTTTGATCAATTCGTTGTAAAGACGTTCCAAGCGTTCTTTCTTACCTACTGCAAGAACAGCATCGCTCACAATGAAGTCAACCAAAGGTTTGATAGCTTCACGAGCATAGAATTCGCTTGATTTGTAAGCTGCTTTTGCGTAAAGGTCGATAACAGTTTCTGAATCTTCACCAAAGATGTAGATGTTTTCGTCGCCAACCAACTCAGCGATTTCCACGTTAGCACCGTCCATAGTACCAAGAGTCAAGGCTCCGTTCAACATGAATTTCATGTTACCAGTACCTGAAGCTTCTTTAGAAGCAAGTGAGATTTGTTCTGAGATGTCACATGCTGGGATAAGGAAGCTTGCTGCAGTAACGTTGTAGTTTTCAACCATTACGACTTGCAAGTGTGGAGCTACTGCTGGATCGTTTGCAATCACTTCTGACAAGCAAAGGATCAAGTGGATGATGTCTTGGGCGATTGTGTAGGCAGGAGCTGCTTTACCACCAAAGAATACTGTGATTGGACGAGCAGGGATGTTCCCAGCCTTGATGTCAAGGTATTTGTGAATCACATACAAAGCGTTCATTTGTTGGCGTTTGTACTCGTGGAGACGTTTGATTTGGATATCAAAGATAGAGTTTGTATTGATTTCCACACCTTGGTGTTCTTTCAAGTGACGAGCCAATTTGCGCTTGTTGTGAGCTTTGATGCTTTCCAATTTTTCTTTGACAGCAGCCTTGTCTTCGTATGACAAGAGTTTTTCAAGCTCATCCGCTTCATGGTGCCAACCCTCTCCAATAATCTCATCCAAGTAGTGAGACAGTCTTGGGTTGGCATGCATGAGCCAACGACGGAATGTGATACCGTTTGTTTTGTTGTTGAATTTTTCTGGGTAGATGTCGTAGAAAGCTTTCAACTCTGAATTCTTCAAGATTTCAGTGTGGAGTGCTGCTACCCCGTTAACACTGTATCCGTAGTGGATATCCATGTGAGCCATGTGTACACGGTCGTTTTCATCAATGATTTGAACAGCTGGGTCTTTGTATTCTGCTTTCACACGACGGTCCAATTCTTTGATGATTGGTACCAAGTGAGGAACCACTTCTTCCAAGAATTCAAGAGGCCATTTTTCAAGGGCTTCAGCAAGGATTGTGTGGTTAGTGTAGGCAGTCATGCTACGTACGATTGAGATTGCTTCATCAAGCTCGATACCACGCGCAGTCAAGAGACGGATCAATTCAGGGATCACCATTGATGGGTGAGTATCGTTGATTTGTACAACTGCATAGTCCGCAAGGTCATGCAAGTTGCTTCCTTTTTCGATTGCTTCGTCGATGATCAATTGCGCACCGTTTGAAACCATGAAGTATTGTTGGAAGATACGGAGCAATTCACCTTGCTTGTCGCTATCGTCTGGGTAAAGGAAGAGAGTCAAGTTGCGAGCGATATCTGTCTTGTCAAAGTTGATACCATCTTCGATGATAGAAGAATCAACTGAATCCAAGTCAAACAAACGCAAGCGGTTTTTAGTAGCTGTTTTGTAACCAGGTACATCGATATCGTAAAGAGTAGATGTCAATGTGAAGTGTGCAAATGGCACTTGGTAGCTACGGCTTGAGCGTACCAACCAGTTTTGTTCTGTCAACCAAGCGTTAGGAATTGTTTCTTGTTGGTTGTTTTTAAGAACTTGTTGGAAAAGACCGAAGTGGTAGTTCAAACCAACACCATCACCATTCAAACCAAGTGTAGCGATTGAGTCGATAAAGCAGGCTGCCAAACGTCCCAAACCACCGTTACCAAGTGATGGTTCCAATTCTACTTCTTCGATTTCGATCAACTCTTTACCTGCAGCTGCAAGTTCTTTTTTCACATCGTCGTAAAGTCCGAGGTTAATTAAGTTGTTTGACAAGAGTTTACCGATCAAGAACTCAGCTGAGATGTAGTAAACTTTTTTCTTACCAGTGTTGACTGGTTTTTGGCTGCTAGCAAGCTTGCTGTAGTTGAGAAGAGCAAGGTAAAGCTCTTCATTGCTACATTCTGCAATAGTTTTATTGTAACGTTTTTGTACAAATTCGTTTAATGGTAACATGTTTATGTGTCTCCTGATATTGTCTTATTTCTTTAATTCTACCAAATTTTCATTGATTCGGCGATAAATTGTAGTCAAGTCAAGCAAAGTTTCTTCAACAGCTGGTGTGAGTTGGTCTGCTGTCATACGCCATGACCAGTTTCCACCAAGAGTAGATGGGAAGTTCATGCGAGCTGCCTCATCTAGCTCTAGCAAATCTTGCATGGTTGCAATAGCCATGAAGCTAACTGATGAAAATACTGTGCGAAGCATTGCGTGTGGCACTGTTTCGTACTCTTTACGGTTCGTGTAACGAGCCATGTATTCACGAGTTGGATCGTCGATCTCATTACGGTACCAACCAAGAACTGTATTGTTATCGTGTGTTCCTGTGTACATAACAGAGTTGGCAGGTGCCAAGTGTGGGCTATCGATACTTTCGTCTTCTGGGTTGAAGGCAAATTGAAGAATCTTCATTCCTGGGAAGCCAGTGCGTTCACGCAACTCGATGACTTCATCTGTCATGAAACCAAGGTCTTCTGCGATGATGTTTAGCTCACCAAGCTCTTCCTTAACGGCTGCAAAGAGTTTGTAGCCAGGACCTTTCACCCATTTACCAGGTGCTGCTGTATCGGAACCAGCAGGAATTTCCCAGTAAGATTCGAAACCGCGGAAGTGGTCGATACGAACGATATCGTAGATTTTGAAGCTTTCGCGCAAGCGTTCAATCCACCATTTATACCCGTCTTTGTCCATTGCTTCCCAGTCATAGATTGGGTTCCCCCAAAGCTGACCAGTAGCAGAAAACTCATCTGGTGGGCATCCTGCGATGCAGGTTGCTTTACCATTTGCATCTGTCTTGAATAGATGTGGATTTGCCCACATGTCGCTTGAATCTTCCGCAACATAGATAGGCATATCTCCAACAATCTCGATGTGGTTGTCGTTAGCGTAGGCTTTCAATTTCAACCATTGTTGGAAGAAGAAGTATTGAGTCACACGGTTGTAAACCAACTTGTCTGCCAATTTCTCACGGTAGCTTTCAAGCGCTGAAGCTTTACGAGCACGAGCATCTGCATCTGGCCATTCTGTCCAAGCAAGATTGTTAAAATGCTCTTTGATAGCCATATACTCTGCGAAGAGTTCAAGCCATGATTGGTTGTCTTGAGCAAACTTCTCAAAATCCTTGACATCCCCCACTTCCAAGAAGCGTTTCACTGCTTTTTCTAAAAGTGGACGACGTGCATAATAAATCTTCGCATAGTCAACTTCAGATGCATCGCTACCAAAGTCAACACCTTCGAGATCGCTAGCTTCCAACAAGCCTTGCTCTACCAAGATATCAAGGTCGATAAAATGCGTATTTCCAGCAAAGGCTGAGAATGATTGGTATGGAGAATCTCCATAGCTTGTTGTCCCAAGAGGGAGGATTTGCCAGTAACGTTGCTTCGTACGAACCAAGAAATCAACGAAATCATAAGCAGTCTGGCCAAATGATCCAATCCCGTATGCTCCTGGCAGAGAAGAGATGTGCATCAACACACCACTTTGACGTTTTTTCATAATAGCACCTCATGTGTTTGTTATAAAACGTTGCGCAATTAAGGCGCAAACGTTTGCGTTAATTTAAGTATAACGCATTTCAAAAACAAATGCAAGCGTTTTTAAAAAATTTTTTTGAATTATTTTAATCAAACAAAACTTGTTGCCACTGATATTTTATGAAATAAGCGAAAAAATTTTAAAGATTTTCTGATTTAAGATAATTCATTCCCAATATCTGCTCTATTTTCTGAAAAACCGAGCCGAATTTACGCAATCGTTTTCCTAATATATTTTCAATTCAAAAAAAAACAAATATTTTAAGTTCTTTCCTATATATGGGCTTTAACAAATGTTTGAAACCTTAAAATTTTTTTAAAAATTTTCCTAAAAACGCTTGCAACCGTTTTCTATTTGTGCTATACTAAGTTCGTAAAAGAAAACGTTTGCGTTTTCTCATTAAATTATTTTTGTTATTCTTTAGGAGGAATACACTATGTCATCTAAGTTCATGAAGAGCGCTGCTGTGCTCGGAACTGCTACTCTTGCTAGCTTACTTTTGGTAGCTTGCGGAAGCAAAACTGCTGATAAAGCAGCTGATACTAGCTCATCTGAAGCAAAAGAAATCACTTTCTACGTTGAAGACCAATACAAAGCCTACGCTGAAAAAGTTGCTGCAGCTTATGAAAAAGAATCAGGTACAAAAGTTAACATCAAATCAGGTGACCAACTTGGTGGACTTGACAAACTTTCTCTTGACAACCAATCAGGTCAAGCTGCTGACGTTATGATGGCACCATACGACCGCGTAGGTAGCCTTGGTACTGACGGACAACTTTCAGAAGTTACTTTGAGCGATGGTGCAAAAACAGATGATAAGACTAAATCTCTTGTAACAGCTGCTGACGGTAAAGTTTACGGTGCTCCTGCCGTTATTGAGTCTCTTGTTATGTACTACAACAAAGACTTGCTAAAAGAAGCTCCAAAAACTTTTGCTGAATTAGAAGAACTTGCTAAAGACAGCAAATACGCTTTCGCTGGTGAAGATGGCAAAACTACTGCATTCCTAGCTGACTGGACAAACTTCTACTACGCATACGGACTTCTTGCTGGTAACGGTGGTTACGTATTCGGACAAAACGGTAAAGACGCTAAAGACATCGGTCTTGCAAACGACGGTTCTATCACTGGTGTCAACTACGCTAAATCTTGGTATGAAAAATGGCCTAAAGGGATGCAAGATACTGAAGGTGCTGCAAACTTGATCCAAACTCAATTCCAAGAAGGTAAAACAGCTGCTATCATCGACGGTCCTTGGAAAGCTCAAGCATTCAAAGATGCTAAAGTAAACTACGGTGTTGCTACTATTCCAACTCTTCCAAATGGTAAAGAATACACACCATTCGGTGGTGGTAAAGCTTGGATCATCCCATCAAGCACTAAGAACCTTGAAGCTGCACAAAAATTTGTAGACTTCCTTGTTTCAACTGAACAACAAAAATCATTCTACGATGCAACTAACGAAATCCCAGCTAACACTGAAGCTCGTTCATACGCTGAAGGTAAAAACGATGAGTTGACAACAGCTGTTATCAAACAGTTCAAGAACGCTCAACCAATGCCAAACATTTCTCAAATGTCAGCAGTTTGGGATCCAGCTAAAACTATGCTCTTTGATGCTGTAAGTGGTAAAAAAGATGCTAAAACAGCTGCTAACGATGCTGTAACATTGATCAAAGAAACAATCAAACAAAAATTTGGTGAATAATTGAATTCGTTACAAGGGGGGAGAATACAAATCCCCCTTTGATTTTATAAATTTACGAATGATTGCAGTTGCCTATCTAGTGATTGGAGACAAACTTCAATCTCGTATCCTATGAAAGGAGTATTCATGGAAAACCAACAACCTAGCAAAGCAGCCTTGCTTTCAGTGATTCCTGGGTTAGGACAGATTTACAATAAACAAAAGGCCAAAGGTTTTATCTTCCTTGGTGTAACTATCGTATTTGTTCTTTATTTCCTAGCACTTGCAGCCCCTGAATTGCACAATTTGATCACTCTTGGTGACAAGCCAGGTCGTGATAATTCCCTCTTTATGCTGATTCGTGGTGCTTTCCATTCTATCTTTGTTGTCGTTTACTTGCTCTTTTACATCTTTAATATTAAGGATGCACATACGACTGCTAAACGTATCAACAACGGTATTCCCGTAGCTCGTACCTTCAAGGACATGATTAAAGGCATTTATGAAAATGGATTCCCATACCTCTTGATCATTCCATCTTACGTTGCCATGACCTTCGCCATTATCTTCCCAGTTATCGTAACCTTGATGATTGCCTTTACCAACTATGACTTCCAACACTTACCACCAAATAAATTGTTGGACTGGGTTGGTTTGACGAACTTCACAAACATCTGGAGTTTGAGTACCTTCCGTTCAGCCTTTGGTTCCGTTCTTTCTTGGACCATTATCTGGGCTTTATCTGCTTCTACTTTGCAGATTGTCATTGGTATCTTTACTGCAATCATTGCCAACCAACCATTTATCAAAGGAAAACGTATCTTCGGTGTTATTTTCCTTCTTCCTTGGGCAGTTCCAGCCTTCATCACTATCTTGACATTCTCAAATATGTTTAATGATAGTGTTGGTGCTATCAACACCCAAGTCTTGCCTCTTTTGTCTAAGGTCCTTCCTTTCCTAGATGGAGCTCTTATCCCTTGGAAAACCGATCCGACTTGGACTAAGATTGCCTTGATTATGATGCAAGGTTGGCTAGGATTCCCATACATCTACGTTTTGACTTTGGGTATCTTGCAGTCTATTCCTAACGACCTCTACGAAGCGGCTTACATCGATGGTGCCAATGCTTGGCAAAAATTCCGCAACATCACTTTCCCAATGATCTTGGCTGTTGCAGCTCCAACATTGATTAGTCAATACACCTTCAACTTTAACAACTTCTCTATCATGTACCTCTTCAATGGTGGAGGACCTGGTAGCGTTGGTGGTGGAGCCGGTTCAACTGATATCTTGATTTCATGGATTTACCGTTTGACAACTGGTACAGCCCCACAATACTCTATGGCGGCAGCTGTTACCTTGATTATCTCCATCATTGTCATCTCTATCTCTATGATTGCATTCAAGAAACTACACGCATTTGATATGGAGGACGTCTAAGATGAATAACTCAATCAAACTCAAACGTAGACTGACTCAAACCCTCACTTACCTCTACTTGATTGGCTTATCAATCGTGATTATCTATCCACTTTTGATCACCATTATGTCAGCCTTCAAGTCTGGTAACGTGGTAGCCTTTAAACTAGATGGTAACGTCGATTTTAGTTTTGATAACTTTAAAGGACTCTTCACTGAAACCTTGTACGGCACTTGGTATCTCAATACCTTGATCATTGCCTTGATTACAATGGCTGTCCAAACAAGCATCATCGTACTTGCTGGTTATGCCTACAGTCGATACAACTTCTTGGCTCGTAAACAAAGTTTGGTCTTCTTCTTGATTATCCAAATGGTGCCAACCATGGCTGCTTTGACTGCCTTCTTCGTTATGGCACTTATGTTGAACGCCCTTAACCATAGCTGGTTCCTCATCTTCCTCTATGTCGGTGGTGGTATCCCTATGAACGCTTGGTTGATGAAAGGTTACTTTGATACCGTACCAATGTCTCTTGATGAATCAGCAAAACTAGATGGTGCAGGACACTTCCGCCGCTTCTGGCAAATCGTTCTCCCTCTTGTTCGCCCAATGGTTGCGGTACAAGCCCTCTGGGCCTTCATGGGACCTTTCGGAGACTATATCCTCTCTAGTTTCTTGCTTCGTGAGAAAGAATACTTTACAGTTGCCGTTGGTCTACAGACCTTTGTCAGCAATGTGAAAAACTTGAAGATCGCCTACTTCTCAGCAGGTGCTATTCTCATCGCGCTTCCAATCTGTATTCTCTTCTTCTTCCTACAAAAGAACTTTGTTTCAGGACTTACAAGTGGTGGCGACAAGGGATAATCTATCCCCGCCACCCTTTTTCATTTTGATCTTGTTTCTAAAGTTGAAAGATTAGACACAAGACCGCAAATAGTAGCAAAATCAGCTTTTCAGTAAGCAATTTATCTACTAGACTTGAAATAAAGCACATTTCTCTATATAATAATACTCATATAGAAAACACCTTTTAGAAAGATACAAATGCTTCCATATCCATTTTCATATTTTTCAAGTATTTGGGGATTTCGTAAGCCCCTGTCAAAACGTTTTGGACTCAACTGGTTTCAACTCCTCTTTACCAGTCTCTTCCTTATCAGCTTGTCTATGGTACCCATTGCCATTCAAAACAGCTCACAGGAAACGTATCCACTGGATACCTTTATCGATAATGTCTATACACCCCTGACAGATGAAGCCATCATGGACTTGTCAGAGAATGCACAAATCGTTGATGGAAAGCTGAACTACTCAGGTACAAAGAATCAGCAGCCTTCTCTTTTGATTGGCCCAAGTCCAAGTAAGGAATTGCCAAAGGATTTGCAACTTCATTTTGATACGAAAGAACTCGTCATCAGTAAGGAAAGTAAGGAACTAACTCGCATTCGCTACCACGCCATTCAAACGGAGAGTTTCCAGAGTAAGGAAACTTTAACCCAGGCTATTTCTAAAGACTGGTACCAACAGAACCGTGTCTATATCAGTCTCTTTCTCGTTCTTGGTGCAAGCTTCCTCTTTGGATTGAATTTCTTTATTGTCTCTCTTGGAGCTAGTCTCCTCCTTTATATCACCAAAAAATCACGCCTCTTTTCATTTAGGAGCTTTAAAGAGTGCTACCATTTTATCTTGAACTGTTTAGGATTACCCACTCTGATTACGCTTATTTTGGGACTTTTTGGCCAAAATATGGCGACCCTTATCACTGTACAAAACATTCTTTTTGTTCTTTATCTGGTCACCATTTTTTACAAGACACACTTCCGTGATCCAGATTATCATAAATAGGAGATTTTTATGCCCGTTACGATTAAAGACGTGGCCAAGGCAGCAGGTGTCTCACCTTCAACTGTTACCCGCGTTATTCAAAACAAATCAACGATTAGTGATGAAACCAAAAAACGAGTTCGCAAGGCGATGAAGGAGCTCAACTACCACCCCAATCTCAATGCTCGTAGCTTGGTAAGTAGCTATACTCAAGTTATCGGCCTAGTGCTCCCTGACGACTCGGATGCCTTTTACCAAAATCCTTTCTTCCCATCTGTTCTACGAGGGATCGCCCAAGTGGCATCTGAGAACCACTATGCTATTCAGATTGCAACGGGGAAAGATGCAAAAGAGCGGCTCAAAGCTATTTCCCAGATGGTCTATGGTAAGCGTGTAGATGGTTTGATTTTCCTCTATGCCCAAGAAGAAGATCCTTTGGTTAAGCTAGTAGCAGATGAGCAATTTCCTTTCCTTATCTTAGGTAAATCTCTATCTCCCTTCATTCCGCTCGTCGATAATGACAATGTCCAGGCAGGTTTTGATGCAACAGAATATTTCATCAAAAAAGGATGCAAGCGAATTGCCTTCATCGGAGGAACCAAAAAACTTTTCGTAACACAAGATCGTCTAATGGGTTATGAGTTAGCTCTTAAACAATACCAACTTCCTATTGATCCAAATCTGACCTACTTTGCGACCGAATTTCTTGAAGATAATGGTTATCGCTTTAGTAAACTTCTCTTCGAGCATGATCCAAATATTGATGCTATTATTACTATTGATAGCCTTCTTGCTGCAGGGGTCTGTGATTACATCGCAAAACACCAACTGGATGTCCCTGTCCTCAGCTTTGACTCGGTCAACCCTAAACTGAACTTGGCAGCCTATGTGGATATCAATAGCTTAGAACTCGGGCGCGTTTCCTTTGAAACCATTCTCCAGATTATTAACGATGCCAAAAACAATAAACAGATTTGTTACCGCCAGTTGATTGGACACAAAATTATCGAAAAATAAAGACCAGCCCCAAGGCTGGTCTTTTGAGTATGATTAATTGTCTGTTTCTACGAATCGTCCTAGGATGTGGACATTTTCAGATACAGAGACAAAGGCTGTTGGATCGACCTGTTTCATGATGTGTTTAAAATCATTAAACTCTGCTCGCGTGATAACAGTGATCAAGACTGCTTTTCTCTCATGATTATAGGTTCCTTCTGCATCGTGGATCATGGTTGCTCCACGGTGCAATTTTTTATGGATTTTTGCGATTACCTTGTCAGGATTATTGGTCACAATCATGGCCTGCATTCGTTTTTGCTTTGTAAAGACCGCGTCTGTCACACGGCTCGATACAAAAATGGTAATCATAGAGTAGAGGGCGTATTTCCAACCAAAGGTCAGACCTGCTATCAGCATGATGGTTCCATTTACCAAGAAAGAAATACTGCCGACATTCTTACCCGTTTTCTTTCGAATGGTGAGACTGACGATATCTGTACCTCCGCTAGAAATATTGTTACGGAGTGCAAAACCAATCCCCAAGCCCATGACAACACCCCCAAAAAGAGCATTGATGATGGGATCCTCTGTCAAGGTCACAACTGGCACAAGCTGGATAAAGAGGGAACTCATGGATACTGTGATAAAGGTAAAGATTGTAAACTTATGCCCAATCTGATACCAAGCCAAAATCATCAAGGGAAAATTGATGGCGTAAAAGGTCAGCGATATCGGAATATAAAAACCAAACCAGTGATTACTCAAAGCAGAGATAATCTGTGCCAAACCCGTCGCACCACTGGAGTAAACGTGTCCTGGTTGAAAAAAGAAATTGACTGCTACTGCTGACAAAAAGCCATAAACCAGAGAAGCCGAGACTTTCTCATCATATTTTTCCCGAGAGATACTTTGTAAAACTCGTAAGATTTTTATCTGATAAGCAAAGCGGCGCAGATAATAGCGCCACCGCTTAATTTGTTTTGCTTGTTTCATCTTCTTCTACTTGTAAGCTGAGTTCCTCTAGTTGTTTGAGAGCGACTGTTGATGGAGCTTGTGTCATTGGATCGGTTGCCTTGTTGTTCTTAGGAAAGGCAATGACTTCACGGATATTTTCTTCTCCTGCTAAGAGCATCACAAAACGGTCAAGACCGATAGCCAAACCACCGTGTGGTGGGAAACCATAGTCCATAGCCTCAAGAAGGAAACCAAACTGGTCATTTGCTTCTTCAGCCGAGAAACCAAGAGCCTTAAACATGCGTTCTTGAAGGTCTTTTTGGTTGATACGAAGGCTACCACCACCAAGCTCATAACCGTTCAAGACGATATCGTAAGCAATGGCACGAACCTTAGCCAAATCACCTTCTAATTCGTGAGCTGTTTCTTCCTGTGGAAGGGTAAATGGATGGTGGGCGCTCATGTAGCGGTCTTCTTCTTCAGACCATTCAAACATTGGCCAATCAACCACCCAAAGGAAGTTGAACTTATCGTTATCAATCAAGCCAAGCTCTTTGGCAATACGTCCACGAAGGGCACCTAGTGTTGCATTCGCCACTTCAAGCGTATCCGCCACAAAGAGAACCAAATCCTTATCTTCAAGACCAAGTGCTGCAGTCAAGTCTGCTTGGATCCCAGTCAAGAACTTGGCAACTGGTCCGTTTAATTCTCCATCCACAACCTTGACCCAAGCAAGACCTTTGGCACCATATTGTTTGGCTACTTCAGTCATCTTGTCGATGTCTTTACGGGAGTAGTTGTCTGCAGCTCCTTTGACTACAATGGCTTTAACGGCAGGTGCTTCTGAAAAGACTTTGAAATCAACACCTCTAACCACTTCTGTCAAGTCCTGAAGCAACATATCAAAACGAGTATCAGGTTTGTCAGAACCGTAAAGAGCCATCGCGTCATCATACTTCATACGAGGAAATGGAAGAGTTACTTCGATGCCTTTTGTTTCTTTCATCACGCGCGCAATCAAGCCTTCTGTGATATCTTGGATCTCTTGCTCCGTAAGGAAAGACGTCTCCAAGTCGACCTGAGTAAACTCAGGCTGACGGTCACCACGCAAGTCCTCATCACGGAAACATTTAACGATTTGGTAGTAACGGTCAAACCCAGCATTCATCAAGAGTTGCTTAGTGATTTGTGGACTTTGAGGAAGAGCGTAGAAATGCCCTTTATTGACACGAGATGGCACCAAATAGTCACGCGCCCCTTCTGGCGTTGACTTCGAAAGGAATGGCGTCTCCACATCGATAAACTCCAACTCATCCAAGTAGTTACGGATAGAGTGGGTCACCTTGGCACGAAGCTTAAGGTTTTCTAGCATTTCTGGACGACGAAGGTCAAGGTAACGGTAACGCAAACGTGTATCGTCATTGGCCTCAATCCCATCTTTAATCTCAAAAGGTGTTGTTTTGGCTGTATTAAGCACTGCCAAAGCTGTCACGTTCAACTCAACTGCACCAGTCGGCAATTTATCATTAGCTTGCTCACGCGCAGCGACTTGTCCAGTCACCTCGATGACAAATTCGCTACGAAGGCTTTCAGCTGTTGCCATAACCTCTGCAGAGACTTTTTCAGGGTTGATAACCAACTGCATGATTCCTTCACGGTCACGAAGGTCGATAAAGATCAAACCACCAAGGTCACGACGACGGCCAACCCATCCTTTCAAGGTCATTTCTTTTCCGATGTGTCCCTCACGAACACGACCAGCATACATACTACGTTTCATGTTTTCTCTCCTCTTTTATTCTGTTACTATTTTACCATAAAAGCGCAGGCTCTTCATGAAAATCAGCAGAAAAGTTTGATTGTCTTTAGAAATCAAAACGAACAGACAAAAATCCGATGAAAACGTCATCGGATTCTCTGATTATGATTCTTAACCTTTTTTACGCTTTTCAGCAATCTCAGCTGCCTTTTTAGGCAGGACAATCTCCGTCGCATAAGCTGTCCCAAAGCGCAAGACACCTGCAATAGGGGCAAAGACGACTGCTAGATAGTTATAGAAGAAATCTCCCTTGAAAGCATAAGCTAGCGCTCCAATGATGAAAAATAGAACGACTGCTTGAATCACTGCTAATAAAATTACTCGTTTCATGTGACCTCCTGACTCTATTATAGCATGAGTATCATCAAAAAGCCGATTAAATTATTCAAAGCGTGGAGAGAAATGCTGTAAAGAAGACCTTTTCGGCTTACATAAGCCAGACCCAAACTTAATCCCAGACTAGCATAAACTAAAAACTGTTGCAAAGTTCCTGGAAAATGAATCAAGGCAAAAAGCACACTCGATACGAGGAGAAACAGAGCTGTCTGTTTGCCGTTGTTCTGCTTAGGAAAGAGATAGCGCGCTAACATCCCTCTAAAGATGAGTTCTTCCGTCAGAGGAGCAAAGACTACCACCATAAAGAAACCAAAGACAGGCTGAGCAACTGTCAGTTGTGATACGATTTGTTGATTGACTGACGGATCTTCTGGCAAAAAGAACTGGGCTGTAATCGCCACTAGCAAAACCAGAGTAGGCAACCAGATATAACGATTAAAAGCTGTCGTCTGGATGCTAACCTTTTCTGTCTGATACCATCTGTAAACTCCATAAACATAGGCCCCTGACAGAGCGATATAGAGTGGCAAGACTCCAAAGATCGAAGCCCCTAGGTCAAGCGCTGATAAAGCCATACTCTGAATCAGACCATAGCCAAAGTAAAAGGATAGGACAGCTAGAAGAAACCAGCCAAGATTTTTAAGTAATTTCATAAAAGACTCCTATTTGAAATAACGTTTTACCATAGGTAATTGCATCACATTGATATAAATATGGATCGCTCCTACAAGCAAGAAGGCTAGTAACTGAATCTCTCCTGTCAGTAAGGAAAAGAGAACGATTAGAAAATAGAGAGTTGGCAGGACATACTGGTTTAATTGGAATAAAATTCGAAAACTCTGTTCTAAATTAGCCTTGCGCTCCCCTTCATCGTAGGAGTTTATATAGTCCAAGACATCTTTTGGTGTAGAGAAGAATTCCAAATCAAACTGACGAACGATCGCAATGGTCTTATAGAGATATTTTTGAGCACTGAAAATCATCACTAATGCCAAAAAAGAAAGAGATAAGGTTATATAGCTGATATTTAGTACAATTACTTCACTACCTGAGATGAAAAGAGCCAAAAAAATCGCTACGCCTGCACTATTAAAAGCAATAGTTCCAAACTCGAGATTACGATACATTTGTACATAATAGGTTTCATTCAGATCATCATCCATTTCCTCTTGATACAAGGAGTGAAATTTTCTGCTTTTCTTTAAGAAATCGAAAGTCAAAAACATACTAATGAAACCTAACAGTAAACAAATAGATGATATCCATGGAATCACGATTTTGACATCTAAAATGGTTCCATAGTTTTCGGTATAGGCCTTAAACATCCCTGCAAACATGCCCAAGAAGCCTCCCAAGATCAAAGCCATTAAAAATAACAATCCACGTTTCTTTTTCTATTCATCCTCTTTCTAAACTAAACCAATCCAACTAACCACTGACCAAACACTTTACCTGATTCATAAATAGCTGTCAAGCCCTCTGTTCCAAGTGATACTAAAATCAAACAAACAGCAAACAAGAAAATAGCTTGGTTTCTAGCTTTTTTTGCTCCATCTCCCAAGGGTTCATTGCCAAGCCAACCTGCTAGATAGGCATAGAGAGTTACTGTTATAATCCCAATCTCTGTCGAAGAGAGAAACAGCAAGACTGTCACCAAACGAACGATATTGGCTTGAATGTTAAAATAATTTCCTAAACCTGCACAAACACCTGCAAGTTCTTTGTGCTCAGTATCGACTTGAAAACCTGCTAAAAACTTTTTCATATTCATTCTCCTTTTTCACTTGCTAGATTTTTGGATTTCTTTTCAATCCAGTCAACTACTGGGATGAGAGCAAAGTAGGTCCAAACAAATTGGTCGCTTTGATATGGATTAAACCAGCCTAGGTCCATCCCAATCAGTAGAAATACGCTGACTAATAGAGCTATGGCAACTACATAATAGATTACTTTATACTTGTTCATCATTTTTCTCCTTTTTCTTCAACCGATTGAAAATGGACAAGAGGACTAAATTAATCCAAAACAAATACTTACTTTCAACAAAATAGAACCAACCCAGTAATGTTCCAATCATAGCAAAAGCATTCACAATAAAGGCAAAAACACTCATATAATAAATCACTTTATACTTGTTCATCACTCGTCCTCCTCTATCCGAAATACCGACTCGACTGGTTCATTGAATATCTGCGAAATCTTCAGGGCGATCACAATGGACGGGGTGTATTCGTCCCGTTCTAGTAGGCTAATGGTCTGTCTGGACACGCCAGCTAGTTTGGCCAGCTCTGTTTGATTGAGACCATCGCGAGCCCGAAGCTCTTTTAAACGATTTTTAAGCATTCCTTTCTCCTTCACTCTTAACTTGCTTACATTGTAACACATCTTTTTCTTTTTGACAACTATATTTGTCAAAAAGTTTATGATTTTTGTCATTTTGCAAAAGAAAACGGTCAGGAGTAAGGTCCTGACCAGTTTTTCTACTATTAAAAGCCTAATTTTTCAAAGATGTCTGAGAAGTTTTGGCTGATGGTCTCAAGGGATACTTGAACTTCTTCTCGTGTTTGGTTGTTCTTAACCGTCACTTGTCTGCTTTCGACTTCGCTCTCTCCTAGCGTGATGAGGGTCTTAGCCGCAAAGACATCGGCTGACTTGAACTGAGCTTTGAGCTTTCGGTTGAGGTAGTCACGTTCTGCTTTGAATCCTTGTTGGCGAAGGGCTTGTACCAATTCCAAGGCCTTGACATTTGCTTCTTCACCCAAGACTGCGATATAGACATCTAGGGCATTTTCGATAGGGAGGGTTACACCTTGCTTTTCAAGGATGAGAAGCAGGCGCTCTACACCAAGTCCAAAACCAAATCCAGCAGTTTCAGGACCACCAAAGTAGGCAACCAAGCCATCGTAGCGACCTCCTGCACAGACGGTCAATTCATTGCCCTCGATTTCAGTGATGAATTCAAAAATCGTGTGGTTGTAGTAGTCCAGACCACGCACCATATTGGTATCGATGATATAGTCTACACCCAGATTTTCCAACATCTGACGCACAGCATCAAAGTGAGTTTGGCTTTCTTCATCAAGGAAGTCCAAGATAGACGGCGCATTCTCTACTGCCACCTTGTCATCTTTTTCCTTAGAGTCCAAGACACGGAGAGGATTTTCCTCCAAACGACGTTGGCTATCCTTCGACAGGGTCTCCTTGAGTGGTGTCAAATAGTCGATCAAGGCCTGACGATAAGCCGCACGGCTCTCAGGATTTCCGAGAGTGTTGAGGTGTAATTTGACACCTTGGATGCCGATTTCTTTCAAGAAATGAGCTGCCATAGCGATGGTTTCCACATCGGTAGCTGGATTGCTAGAGCCAAAACACTCAACACCAATCTGGTGAAATTGGCGTAAACGCCCTGCCTGTGGACGCTCATAACGGAACATAGGGCCCATGTAATAGAACTTACTTGGCTTTTGCACTTCTGGTGCGAAGAGTTTATTTTCCACATAGGAACGGACAACGGGCGCAGTTCCTTCTGGACGGAGGGTGATATGGCGGTCACCCTTGTCATAGAAGTCGTACATTTCCTTGGTTACGATATCAGTCGTGTCCCCGACAGAACGACTGATGACCTCGTAGTGTTCAAAAATAGGCGTGCGCACTTCCGCATAGTTATAGCGCTTGAAAATTTCACGAGCAAAGCCCTCAACGTACTGCCACTTGGCAGACTCAGCAGGTAAAATATCCTGCGTTCCTTTTGGTTTTTGTAATTTCATTGGGAATCCTCTTTAAACTTAATAGTCTTATTTTACCATAAATAGAGGGATTAAAACAGTGAGAGGAGAAAATCTCAAGAGAGTCTTTTCAGAAAATTCATCAAAAACTTGCCAAATTGTCAGAATTATGAGAAAATAGAGGATATTTATCACGTGGAGGGACTGTTATGAGAGACGATATCAAAATCAATGACCGCGCTTTGGCCTTACAAGACCAAATTATCGAAAAACTAGAGAAGGTTTTTGATACAGATGTGGAATTGGATGTGTACAATCTGGGCTTGATTTATGAAATTAATCTGGATGAAACAGGTCTCTGTAAGATTGTCATGACCTTTACCGACACTGCCTGCGATTGCGCCGAAAGCCTGCCTATCGAAATCGTGGCCGGTCTGAAACAAATCGAGGGTATCGAAGATGTCAAGGTTGAAGTTACCTGGTCGCCTGCCTGGAAGATCACACGAATCAGTCGCTACGGCCGTATTGCCCTTGGACTGCCACCTCGTTAAGCAGGCAAATCACTTTTGAAGATAAAAAGAAGCAAGCCGAAGATGGCTTGCTTTTTGATACTCAATGAAAATCAAAGAGCAAACTAGGAAACTAGCCGCAGGCTGTACTTGAGTACGGCAAGGCGATGTTGATGTGGTTTGAAGAGATTTTCGAAGAGTATGAGTTTACTTTTTACCTGACTTGTCCATATTCCAGAAGTCTGTCACGGCTCCGCGTGAAGCAGATGATACGATATGGGCATATTTACCGAGAACACCACGGCTGTAAAGAGGTGGCAATGTTGTTTCTGCCTTGCGTTTTTCAAGTTCTTCTTCTGATACGGCCATGGAAATTTCTTTGGTATCTTGGTCAACCGTAACGATATCACCTGTACGGAGGTAAGCAATCGGTCCACCATCCTGAGCTTCAGGAGCGATATGTCCGACAACCAGACCATAAGTACCACCAGAGAAGCGTCCATCCGTCAAGAGGGCAACCTTGTCTCCTTGACCTTTACCAACGATCATGGATGAAAGGGATAGCATCTCAGGCATACCAGGACCACCCTTAGGCCCAACGAAACGGACAACAACTACATCGCCATCAACGATTTCATCTGTCAGAACAGCCTGGATAGCATCTTCTTCTGAGTCAAAGACCTTAGCTGGTCCAACGTGGCGACGCACTTTCACACCTGATACTTTAGCAACCGCACCATCAGGGGCAAGGTTCCCATTCAAGATGATAAGCGGACCGTCTGCACGTTTTGGATTTTCAAGTGGCATAATGACTTTTTGGCCTGGTGTAAGGTCTGCAAAGTCAGCCAAGTTTTCAGCGACTGTCTTACCAGTACATGTGATGCGGTCGCCATGAAGGAAACCATTTGCCAAGAGGTATTTCATAACCGCAGGGACACCACCGACTTCGTAGAGGTCTTGAAAGACATACTGACCAGATGGTTTCAAGTCAGCCAAGTGAGGCACGCGCTCTTGGATCGTATTGAAGTCCTCAAGTGACAAGTCAACATTAGCCGCATGGGCAATGGCAAGCAAGTGAAGAGTGGCATTTGTAGAACCACCGAGAGCCATAGTTACAGTGATGGCATCTTCAAAAGCTTCACGAGTCAAGATATCTGATGGTTTGAGACCAAGCTCCAGCATCTTGACAACAGCACGTCCTGCTGCTTCGATATCTTCTTTCTTGTCAGCTGATTCAGCTGGATGAGATGAAGATCCTGGCAAACTCATACCGAGAACTTCGATAGCAGTTGCCATGGTATTAGCTGTATACATACCACCACAGCCACCAGGGCCAGGGCAGGCATTACATTCGAGACGTTTCACGTCCTCAGCTGTCATGTCACCATGGTTCCATTTTCCGATACCCTCAAAGACAGAAACCAAGTCAATGTCTTTGCCATCAAGATTTCCCGGTGCAATAGTACCACCATAGGCGAAAATAGCTGGAATATCCATATTGGCAATGGCAATCATAGAACCAGGCATGTTCTTGTCACAGCCACCGATAGCGACAAAGGCATCCACGTTGTGACCACCCATCGCAGCCTCAATAGAGTCCGCGATGATGTCACGAGATGTTAGAGAGAAACGCATACCAGGCGTTCCCATGGCGATCCCGTCTGCTACGGTAATGGTTCCAAACTGAACAGGCCAAGCGCCCGCAGATTTGACACCTTCTTTAGCCAATTTCCCAAAATCATGCAAGTGAATGTTACATGGTGTATTTTCCGCCCAAGTTGAAATCACTCCCACAATCGGTGTTTCAAAGTCCTTATCTGTCATTCCAGTGGCACGAAGCATGGCACGGTTTGGTGATTTCACCATACTGTCATAAACGCTACTGCGGTGACGTGTATCTAATTCTGTCATTTGTTCCCTCCCATTTCAGTTTTTACCATTATAGCACAATTTCCGCATGAAGAACAGAATAAAATTCTTGAATTTTCAGAAAATTTCGATTACTAGCTTCTAATTTTTTTATCTTTTTTTGTCAAGTAACTTTACTTTACAAAAAAAATGTGTTATCCTAGTATGGTTGATGAAAATCACTAGATTGAATCGAATTTAAATACCTAAAGGAGAAAAGAAAATGGCAGTACCTGCACGTCGCACCTCAAAAGCGAAGAAAAACAAACGTCGTACACACTACAAAGTAACAGCTCCATCTGTAAACTTTGACGAAACTACTGGAGATTACTCACGTTCTCACCGCGTATCACTTAAAGGATACTACAAAGGACGTAAAATCGCTAAAGCTGCATCAGCTGAATAATAGAAGGGAGATACCATGCGCGTAAATATCACACTTGAACACAAAGAATCTGGTGAACGCTTGTACCTTACTTCTAAAAACAAACGTAACACTCCAGACCGTCTTCAATTGAAGAAATACTCACCAAAACTTCGCAAGCACGTAGTGTTTACAGAAGTTAAGTAGGGGTTCAATACGAATCAATACATAAGAAAAACGCTGATTTAAAGCGTTTTTTCTTTTTGCCAAATGCGATATATTGCACTGTATTTCAATCCAAACTCTACCTTTTTCTCTACCTTTTTTCTTAAGACCTGGTTTGGAAAGTATGAATTTCAGTTGGACTAAAAACAGCGTAATATCAAGACTTTTCTCCGCTTTTATAAAAGCGTTTTTCCAATCAAATTCAACTAATTTTATCTAAATGGTGTGGATTTTACCCCCAAAATTACAGAGAATGGAGCTGATAAACACTAAACGTTCACACCATTAGTTAAATGATTTTTTTCATCATTTTTCTTAGATGATAGAACTTCTAATTTATTTCTTATTCAAGCAAAAACAACCTGCTATAAGTAAGAAAGAGGAAGATACAAGAAAAACACGGCGTAAAAACCGATTCAGTTCATTGTCCTCAATCCTTGTCTGCTTCATTTTCTTTTACGAGATCGTTTTGTGAATCTTTTTCAGAGAGTTTTTGATCAATATACTTGTCAATGTTTTCATAAAATTCCTTGGTCGCTTCACTATCTAATGTTGGCGAGTTCTGAACTTGATTCACTTTCAATTGAACAGATTGAATACCGTAAGAGGCTTGTTTTTGGTGGAGTGTTTCTAATTCTTCTTCTGAAATCGGATCTCCAACAACCGTCAAGACCAATTCATTGTTACTTGACTTGTAGACTTGATTAATAACCGTATAATTGGCGAACTCTTTTCCTACAAACTGTTTGATCCCTTCTTTGCGCGCTTGTTCTATTGTCAGAGTAACTGCCGAATAGCTAGCTGGAAGAATCAACAATACAATCAAAGAAATCAAGCCAATTCTCATTTTAATGCTCAGCTCTTTAAATGAAGTTAAAGGAGATTTTCTCATCAAAATTCTTGTTCCAACAATGTTGGCTAGCATGATAAAGACACAGTTGATCAAGAAAAGATAGAGAGCCCCCAATAAAAATCGTACATTCCCATTAGCTAAACCATAGCCAGCAGTACAGATAGGCGGCATCAAAGCTGTAGCAATGGCTACTCCTGGCACGATATTGTTTGCTTCTTTTTTCCTTGAACCGATCACACCAGCAATCCCACCAGCAATAGCAATGAGAACATCCCAAATGGTTGGAGAGGTTCGTGCGATCAACTCGCTACTTGCATAAGACAAGGGAGAAATCCAGAAATACAGAGTCGAGACAAGCAAACTGACCAACACTTGAGTCAATAAAACCTCTAGAGATTGCTTGATTAAACGCGTATCAAAAATAGCTAAACCGAATCCCAGTCCAACAATCGGTGTCATGAGAGGTGAAATTAACATGGCTCCAATAATAACAGCTGTTGAATTCATATTTAGACCGATAGAGGCAATAAAAATTGCACACATCAAAATCGCTGTATCTCTCAATCGAACATGAAGGTCATCGTATAATTTCTCACGGTATTCCCGTGTTGAATAATTGGCAGTCATTTGTCCTCTCCTCTTTCCTTATTTAAATCGGTATAATAATTAATAATAACAGCTGATAAACAGCCAAAAAATATGAGCCCATAAATCGTCAAGAAGACACTGGTAATCCTTCCAATCAAGGTCACAGCTAGGAGATCCCCGTAGCCGACAGTCGTCGAAGTCACAAAAGCATACCAAAGACCGTCTCCGTAATTTGTGATAGCAGGTTCAACTAGGAAAAGCACGCCTCCTGACCCAAAAACAAAGGTCACAAAACTCAGAGCAAACCGAGTAAAACCCGTAACCTGTATAATATGCCATAACATTTTTAAACGTCTCATTTGTTCTCCTTATTCATACTAGCTCCTGACCGAGCCGTTTTTTCCAATAATCAAAGTGAAGATAGGACATGATCTCCATCAGAGAAAGATAGACAAACTGATAGATCTGATTTAAGCTGATTATCAACTGATATTGTTTGAAAAATGACTGGAAGAAAGACCAGATATGACTGTCTTGAATCAGTCCCTTCTTAACATCAGACAGGATATTAGCTAAAGCTCCCAAGGACTGAAACGGTAAATCCTTGACATTTATATAGATCCGGTCCACCACATCATTCAGACTGGTATCTTGGATGGCATGAAATTCTCCAAAGAGAACTCCTGCCGCTCCAAGAGTAGAAACAAATTCCACCAAATAATTTCTGAGGAAATTTTCTCAACCTTTTCCCATAATGTGTTTAGTGCCATCCATAACGATCCCAACCAGAAAAAGGAAAGAAAATAAGCAAAGAAATTTTGCCGTAAATCCCAAAAAGCTTGAAGACTTGGTGTCGTTGGTTTTTCTAACTCTAAAATCAAAATGGTCATAATAATTGCTAGAACAGCATCTGTCAATGCAATTAATCTATCTTTCTTCATCAGATTACGTTGCCTTTCATTTTGTAGTATTCTATCTCATCGTATAATATTTATTAATCTTAAATATTGGATAGTCACTTCATATTTTGAGTACAAACAAGATACACTAAAAAGCATGTATCTGTCATATTTTATTTAACTTTAGAAATATTCATCCATCTAATCAATAAATATATCATATTTCACAATAAATGACTACTATCAAAGATACATTTTCTTTCAGATTTCTCCCTTTTAAACTTGGCTAACTTGACCTGCATTACCTAGGTCGCTTTGCTTTAAATTATACTTTTTTCTTAAAGATTTGCTACGAGTAGTCTTTCATGTGAGTAATTTTTATCAAAAAATTTCATAGATAAGTCCTATATATAATCATGATAAAGTAGTAAAAATAGTTGTTATCCTAGTTGATTAAAAAAGTCTTTGATTTCCTCATCTTTTATAAAATAATATATAATTTTCCCCTCTCTTCTAGTATCCAAGATGTTTTGATTGGCTAGTTTACGAAGATGGTGGGAGGCAGATGCCATACTGAGATTTAGTAAACAGGCTATATCACAGACACAGAGTTCTTCAACAGCAAGGAGATAAAAGATGATATTTATCTGTTTATTATCGGTAAACTTTGATAAAATACGAAGTGATTTTTGGACTTTTTCCTTTTCAAGGTAGTTCGTTGCGGTTGTAACATTTTGCTGATTTATAATATTCACTTGGCAGATACTATCTTTTTTCATAATTTTTTCTCCTAGCCGAACACAGTCCTTAGCATGTTAAAGCTGTTGTTTTCAATCAGGATATACATCCCCAGTCCTAAATAAACAACGGCAATAAACCATCTGCTATATTTTTCCAAAGTTTCTCCAACAGAAGGGACTTGTGCCAATTTTTGGGCAGAAAAAACCAAGAGATAAATCATGACTAGAAAGGTAAGTAAAGCCACTATCAAATTCGCTAAATTTAAGGTAATAAAATATGGGACAAAAACACCAATATTGTCAGCACCACAACTTGCAAAAGTAATCATAGCGACTAGAAAAATCAGGTTTTTATTATCTTTGCGCAAACCATCTTTTGCAATAGCTTCTCCATCAGAATCTCCTAAAAGCAAAACTTTGAGTCCTAGGAAAATTGGAATCAAACCGAGCAAACCTAAAATCTCTTTACTAGGAATATAATTTAAGACAAATGCAAAAAGTAAACTTAGCAATATTAGACTAACAGAGCCTAGAAATTGTCCTAAATAGATGTTAATGATGTCTTTTCTGCTTTTTCTTTTGGCAAAAAATAACATTAGGATAATAAGTAAGTCTACGGCTGTCCCAGAATACAGGATTATTGAAGTAACAACATTTTGAACCATAAAGCACCTCATTCAAATATATTTTTGAATGTATTTTAACATTAAACTTTGTAGATGTCAACTTCAGCTCCATCAAAATATAGATAAGAAGGTAGTGTCCCAAACATTAAAAAGCCCTGCCATCGAAATGATAGCAGGGCTTAACTTCAATATCCAGATGATATATTTATCTAAAAAAGGTAGAGTAAAAGGTAGAGTTTTTATTGATTTGTAGTGCGATATAATGAGTTTCCAAAAATCAAAAATCGCTTAAAATCAATATTTTGACATCTATTGACGTGTACTGAAACCCTTACTTAACCTCTGTAAGGATATAATTACGGTACCAGTATATCATAAATAATAACAAAATCTTGACTTTCCGAAAAATAAGTATTTTCCGGAAAAATATCGAAATTAAATCAAAACTAAAAATATCTCATACATTTGAACTGCACCCCAAAAGTTAGACAGAAAAAATCTAACTTTTGGGGTGCAGTTCATCAAAGGTGCTTTTCATTTTAAAAAACTTGTGGAAAAACTTCATCCCATATATCTACTAAGCTTTTCCCGTCAAATACTTTAGCTTCCATAGCTTCATCAATTGTATCAAACTGCTGACCTTCATAATCATAACCAACTACACATATACTCGATAAAAAGCAAGCACCTCGGCTATTATAATTAAATTCAAGATCTTTGTCTAAATATTTTTTAATTTCATCCTTTTTCATATAGGACCATCCCAACTAAAACAATCTCAACAAACAAGATTTTTTCCTTAGATTCTATTCCCACTACTAGCTTTCTATGATGCTGACGATTTCATCTTCAAAATATTCATAAAGAGTTCCATCAACATCTACCAGCAAGGAGTCAATCTCCTCGTCATTGTCAGAGGCGTCACAATAGTCTTCTACAAATCCTCTAACTACCGCGCCATTTTTTAACGTGATAATTACATCTGTACGGTTAAATTTCCAGAGTGTCATTTAAATATTCCTTTCAATATTGGCTAATTGCTTTGCTTTTTCGTAGTAAGGTGTTAAGAAATCGATAAAACCTTGTTTGTCGCTTGGATCATGTTCCTCTAAAAATATCATCAACTCAAAGTCATTGAGAGCGTCAAACATTTCAGAGTTTTCATTATCCCAAGCCTCGGAAAATTCCGCATCTTCTCCAAAAAGAGCGTTAAACGTAAAGGAAAAATCCCAAAAATTATCAATCTGACCACTGACTGTTTGCTGGAGCATGTCTAATACTTGTTGACTATAACCCATTACCCTTCCCCTCCTAATAAGAACGTTGTAGCATATTGAGCTACGTTCCAAAAATTTAACAGACAAAATCTAATTTTTGGGGTGCAGTTCATTCATCAAAGATGATTTTTATTTTAATAATACTGCACTTCAATTCCATCCATAATTTCTACTAAAGTGTTATCGTCAATTTTTAGAGAAATCAGATCAATGAATGATGATACCTGGTATTCCTTATCTCCAATCACCACTACAATATCATGAACAGAATTAGGAAAAATCCCACATACTTGACCATTATAATCAAAAGAGGCATCCCAACCATTGTCATATAAGGCTTGTAAATCATCCAATATCGCCATATAAACTAAATCCTTTTCCATAGTATTTTCTTTCAAATAAGGCAGGTAAAAGCACCTAAATTGTTCTAAGTCCTATGAGATTGTTTCAATCGAGAGAACCTCACTCTCAAAGAGAGAAATTTCAGTAGCTTCATCTGGACTAGGATTGTCAATGAGGATAGTGATTTCATCTTGCTCATCATTGTCCATTTCGTCAACAAAGTCTATTACACGTCCCTTGATTATCTTGCCGTCATTAGTGACTACCTGAACTCTTGAGCGTAGGTAGTTCCATAGTTGCCTACTCATTTATTTTCCTCTCTGCTATTTTTTCGATAGTTCTTATGCTAGTCGATAAAATCGCCTAGGTTGAACTAAGCCCTAATAATTTTGATTTTCTTGATAATATCTTCAGGATATGAGCGATCACCTATGACTAATTCGTCAGGACCATCTAAATCATAACCATCAAACCAATCAACCACCCTGCCCTTGATGGAAGTCCCATCTTCTAAAATAAGGCGAACATTTTTATCAACACATTCCCATAGTTTCATTGAGTTCCTTCTCTCTAACAGCGGAACAATATGACCCAATATTAGTTATTTACTAATGGCTTTTAGTTCCTGTTAAAAGCATTATAGCACACCTTGTTTGCTAAAGTACTACAGATACTCCATTAGACTAGCTTACTACTTTATTTTCCTTGTAAAATGTCGTATGCTATAGCATGCAAAGGAACCGACTATCACCAATGGGTGGGCTTTAAATATACTTGCGTCAATTCATTTTTTCGATTATAATCTATTTAACGAATAGAGGTTTTCCATCTCCCCTTGAAACAGATCTTTCTGCGGTAGGAGGTGGGACACCTTTATTTGATTTTAAAATCAATAAAATGTATAATTTAGTTAAGAAAGAAGTGTGGTTTTCCCGCCTAAAAGCTCTATTGCTGTGGGAGAGTCATGCTTCTTTTTACCTCTCAAAAATGAACGCCAAAAAAGCCGTCTCATTCTTTGAAACGGCTATGAAATCAATCTAGCAAATATCTAAGCAAACCCAGAAATCAACATTTTAAGACAAAGCAAAAAGCCCACTGTTGTAGGCTTTCTGTAAGATATTTCTTAAAATTAAAGCATTTTGTTGTAGAATTCAACGACAAGTGCTTCGTTGATTTCTGGGTTGATTTCGTCGCGTTCTGGCAAGCGAGTCAATGAACCTTCCAATTTTTCAGCATCGAATGATACGAATGCTGGACGTCCAAGAGTAGCTTCTACTGCTTCAAGGATAGCTGGAACTTTCAATGATTTTTCACGAACTGAAATCACTTGACCTGGAGTTACGCGGTATGATGGGATATCAACGCGTTTTCCATCAACAAGGATGTGACCGTGGTTTACGAATTGACGAGCTTGACGACGAGTAGTCGCAAGGCCAAGACGGTAAACAACGTTATCCAAACGACGTTCCAAAAGAAGCATGAAGTTGAAACCTAGGATTCCGCCTTTGATTTTTGTAGCTTGTACGAACAAGTTACGGAATTGTTTTTCACCTACACCGTAAGTGAAACGAAGTTTTTGTTTTTCAGCCAATTGCAAACCGTATTCTGACAATTTAGAACGGTTGTTTGGTCCGTGTTGTCCTGGTACGTAGTTACGACGTGCCAATTCTTTACCTGTACCTGTAAGTGAAAGGCCAAGGCGACGAGCTTGTTTCCAAGATGGTCCTGTATAACGTGACATGTGTATGTCCTCCTGATATAAATAATATTTCGGTGGAAATAGTCACTTAGAAAGCCCTGATTCGTGCAGATGCCCTTCGCCTAAACAGCCAAGGTTACTTGTCATAAGACACCTGTTGACGAGCTTCATGCTTTCCTGCTGCTATTTCACACAAATGCTATTGTACCATGAAAAGCTAGATTTGTAAAGGGATTTTACGCCTTTATTTCAAATTGAGGCTGAATGTAAACTTGCTTCCTAAGCCATATTGACTTTCTGCTGTGATTTCGCCACCAAGCTGATGGGCTAGTTCGCGTGCAATCGCAAGACCTAAGCCATGTCCACCTGTCTTCATATTGCGCGAAGTTTCTACACGATAAAGTCGTTTAAAGATCTTTTCCAAATCTTCAGGAAGAATACCTTGACCCTCGTCTTTCACACTGATTATGAGCTCTTCTTCTGTTAATTGAGCAAGAACTTCAATCCTAGTTCCAGGTTCTGAATATTTAAATGCATTGTTTAACAAATTGACTAGAATACGAGAGAGTTTGTCATAATAACTCTTGATTTTCGCAGACTCAGGCTTTACTTGGATGTAGACATCTCGCTCCTCTCGTTCAATTTGAAGTTGAAATTCACTCATCGACTCAATCAACAGCTGATCTAAAAACACATCTTCGACTTCTTCGTCAGCTATATCTTGAGGCTGAGCGTTAAGAGTCAAAACATCCAACTCCTCTACTAGCTTGTTTAAACGCTCGGTTTGGCGACCAATCGTGGTTAAGTAATGGAGTCGTTCCTCTTCCTTGATTACTCCATCTAGAATCCCTTCCACAGTAACCTGAATGGAGGTAATGGGAGTTTTAATATCATGAGAGAGCTGAGCAATCATCATTCTCTTTTCTTGCTCACTCTCATCAAGTGATTGAAAGGTATCTTGTAAATTGCGGGACATGTCATTAAAAGCTTGGCCTAACTCTTGAAATTCTATCGGCCCTTTGGTTTCAATTTCTGTGCTGAAATCTTTGCCAGCTATATTCTGAGCTTGTTTTTTCAAATGTTTTAGAGAAGAAAAAACAGGTGACAAAAGAAAGATGCTCACTGCAGCGCCAATGAAACTTGCAATCAAGGTCATTCCAACCAGAAAGTAAACTTCACTTTTCTCAATCAACATTCGTTGGACTGCCCAGAAAACGACCAAAATCGTTAGTAGAGTCGAAACTAGATACCCCACTAAAATATAGCTTTTTAATTTCATTTTTTACCTCTCGGTCTTTCCATCTTATAGCCCAATCCCCAAACAGTTTTGATAGCAGGAGTGTTTAAATTCGTATACTTACTCAACTCTTGTCTCAAAGCATGGATATGAACATTGAGTGTATTGGTATCATCTACATAGTCCTCTTGCCATACCTTCTCGTAAAGTTCAGTCTTTGAAAAGACTCTCTCAGGATTGCTGGCTAATATCCATAGAAGTTCAAAAGATTTCACTGTCAATTCCAAAGACTGTTCCCCAATACGAACCTCATGAGTCACATGGTTGATCACTAAGTCACCAAGCTCAATCTGCTCGGTCTCTCCGCCTCGACTAAGGCGGCGCAAAATATTATTCACTCTCAAAACCAATTCCCGTGGGCTAAACGGTTTAGCTATAAAATCATCTGCCCCCAAACTTAATCCATAAATCTTATCCTGTTCGCTTGTCTTAGCAGTTGTAAAGAGAAAGGGTTGATCAGGAGCAATATACTGAACTTCGCTGATGAAATCATAACCGTCCATATTAGGCATCATGATATCTGTGATAATGAGATCGATAGATTTTTTTCTAAAAAGTTCTAATCCTTCCTTACCGTCATGGGCAACTAAAACATCGTAACCTGCCTGTAAAAGATAGCGATTTTGAATATCTAGAATATCTATCTCATCATCAACCAACAAAATTGTCTTTTTCATCTGACACTCCTTTGACAAAAACAGTGTTATACTTGCTTTAGTATAACACTATTTTCCGTAATGTTTAAATGATTTGAACCTTAATCTTCTCTTTTGGTTTTCCAACCCAAAAATCCAACAAAACCTGCCAAGGCTAGGCCAAGGATTCCAAGTCCAGCTGTAGCCGTTTGAGCTTCACCAGTATTTGGTAGCATCGCTTTAACATCTTTTTTCATCATATTAGCCATTGGGCCAGAAGCTGGTTGATCTACTTTCATATCTGACATATGGTGATTTGTACCCATCATACCATCAGTCGTACCTGTAGAGCCTGTTTCAGAAGGCTTCGTATTCATCTGACCTTGTTGAGATGGTATTGTCGCCATTTCTTTTCCACGAAGCTGAATCGTTACTTGACGAGTAGCAATCAGATTGGTCAAATCAGGTTTGCCATCTTTAGAGCCATAGACTTTAATAGTAGCTGAATATGTATGGGTTCCGTTAGCTCGAAGTTGCTCCAGCAAGGCCTGACCATCTTTGCCAACCGTATTGCCATTCAAATCCACTTCGTAGAAATATTGGCCTTTAGCCAAGCCTTCAAGTGGCAATAAAGCAGGATTTTTATCCATTCCATTGTCTGACCAAGGGGCTTTGTCTGAGGCTTTTAACAAGAGGCGAGTCAACATACCATCTCCACCAAAAGCTTCGTATGGTATAACCTGGTTGACACCGGCCAAGAAAGGTCCAGGAACCTTAGCCTTATCAAGGTAGCTAGCTGGAACATCAATCATGTCTTTGACATTGTTAACAACAGATTCTTTAACCTGAGTTGGTGTGGTCAAGCCATTCAAATTAACAGTCAAATCTTTAGTCGCTACCAGATTGCTCAAGTCAGCCTTACCATCTTTCGCACCGTACACCTTGATAGTAGCTTTATAGCTTTGAGTGCCGTTTTGTTTCAAGAAATCAAGAAGCTCTTTATCTGATTTACCTTGGGTGCCAGCCAAATCCACTTCGTAGAAATATTGGCCTTTAGCCAAGCCTTCAAGTGGCAATAGAGCTGGATTTTCAGCTATTCCGTTGTCTGACCAAGGGGCCTTGTCGGAAGCTTTTAACAAGAGGCGGGTCAACATTCCATCTCCACCAAAAGCTTCGTATGGAATAACTTGGTTGACACCAGCTGTGAATGGACCTGGGAAATTAGCTCTATCCAAATAAGAAGCTGGGACATCTACTATGTCTTTGGTGTTGTCAGCCACACCTTTTTGGACTTCAGCTGGGGTGGTCAAACCATTCAAGTTGACATCCAAATCTTTAGTCGCTACCAGATTAGTTAAGTCAGGCTTGCCATCTTTCGCACCGTACACCTTGATGGTAGCTTTATAGCTTTGCGTACCATTTTGTTTTAAGAGATCAAGCAGCTCTTGGTCAGATTTGCCTTGGGTGCCGGCCAAGTCCACTTCGTAGAAGTAAAGACCTTTGCCCAATTTCTCTACTGGTGAGAGAGTGGGATTTTTAGCTGTTCCGTTGTCTGACCATGGAGCCTTATCAGAGGCTTTCAAGATAAGGCGAGTCAACATACCATCTCCACCAAAGGCTTCGTATGGAATAACTTGGTTGACACCAGCTGTAAATGGACCTGGGAAATTAGCTCTATCCAAATAAGAAGCTTGGACATCTACTGTATCTTTGGTGTTGTCAGCCACACCTTTTTGCACTTCAGCTGGAGTGGTCGCTGATTTCGCTTCACTGGCTTCACGGTCTTGTCCAGAAACTGTAGGCACAGGACTTTCCACAGGTTTAACTGCATCTTCTGTTTGTTTCTTAGAGTCAGGTTGTGCTTGTACTTCTTCTTTTGGCGCTACTGCAGGCTCTTTAGCAGTTGCGTCTGCTTTTTCTGAAGAGCTTGTAGTATCCAAGCTTGCTTTAGGTGCTGAGTCTGCTTGTTCTGAAGGAAGAGCTACATCGACTGCTTTTTTGAGAACCTCTGCTGGTAAGTCGCTCTTTTCACTCACCGAAGCAACGTCTGGCACGACTTGGGCAGGAGTCGGATTGACAACATCAGCACGTGCAGAACTTGGTTGACCAACTAGGACAAAGAAGCCACTAGCCACAACAACTGAAGCAACACCGACACTGAGACGGCGAATTGACCAACGAGTATATCTCTGATTTGGATTGAATTTCATAGGATTCTCCTTAGAGTTTTCTTTTTTTGATGACTCTAGTATAATCTCCTAAAATTAAAAAGGATTAAGAAAAAGTTAAAATTTTTCTTAAATCCCTCTTATAAAATACTTATATTGACTCGTTAATTATTTGGGAAAGAGAGTAGCCCTTCCTCTCCTACTCACTCAGTTCAGCTAGGGTGTCCAGATGTTGGTTATTAATGACGGCCATGATGTAGGCATCTGCCTGCAAGAGGTCATTGGGTCCAAATTGGACATCCAGAGGAGCATTTTCGTAGGAACGAAAGCCAAGTACGTTGAGGTTGTATCGCCCACGCAAATCCAACTGACTGAGGCTTTTACCTACCCATGATTGGGGGATTTTCATCTCGACAATCGATACATTCTTGTCCAGCTGAAAGACGTCTACACTGTTATGAAAGAGGATGGTCTGTGCCAATGAGCGCCCCATTTCAAACTCTGGTGAGATGACTGCGTCTGCCCCAATTTTTTCTAGAACCTTTTTAGCTGTATGGCTTTTGACCTTGGCAATGACGGTCGGCACTCCTAGACTCTTGCAGTGCATAACCGCGAGAACACTGGACTCCAGATTTTCACCTGTTGCGACAACTACGGTATCACAGGTGTCAATCCCCGCTGATAGAAGGAGTTCTTCATCCGTGATATCTCCAACTACCCCACGCGCCAGCACAGGTTCAAATTGATTAATGCGTTCCTCGTGGTCATCAATAGCAATGATATTCATGTCATGCTTGGCTAGGGCAGCCAAAACACTGCTCCCAAAAATTCCCAAACCTAAAATTCCAATTGTCCGATCTGACATCGTTCTTCCTTTCTTACCCAATGGTGATATCTGCTTTCATATAGTGAATCGTATCTTTCTTGTCTGGCTGGTATTCCGCTACACTGACCAGTAGTGTCAAGGGACCAATACGGCCGATAAACATCAATAACATAACGATGCTGAGGGCTATCTGGCCTAGCTCTGGTGTTAAATTTGCCGTCACCCCAACTGTCGCAAGGGCTGAAATGGTCTCAAACATGAGGTAAATAAAACGCGGATTCCCCTCTGCTGTTATCCCTAGTAGGATCAAGCCCAGCAAGAAGGTCAGCAAGAAGATAATAAAGACACTGAAAGATTTTTGCACGGTTCGGGGTTCAATGGTCCTCCGAGCTACATTGGCATGAGGCAAGCCCAATAGTTCGCTACGAGCAAAGACCAACAAGACAAAGAAGGTCGTAATCTTGAGCCCCCCTGCTGTCCCTCCAGGCGCCCCTCCTAGAAACATCTGTAGGATATAGATGAACAAGGTCACCGGTCGAGCCTGGGTGTAGTCAATAGAGGCAAAACCTGCCGTTCTCATGCTGACGGTCTGGAAGAAACTAACCAGCAGTTTCTCTGGAGCGCTGAGATTTCCAATCGTTCCAGGATTATTCCACTCAATTAAGAGAGTCGATACGGTTCCAAAGAGCAAAATTCCCGCCGTTAAAAGGAGAACCAACTTGGTATGGAAACGTAGGCGGCGTTTTTTCTTTTTCCCAATCTGGGTCGCTAGGTCAAACCAGACCATAAATCCTAGACCACCCGTGATAATCAATCCTGCAATCACTAGATTGATCAAGGGATCCGTTTGAAAGGCTAGCAAACTCGTACTTCCAAAATTATCAAATCCAGCATTACAGAAAGCTGAAACAGCCAAAAAGATAGAAGTTAAAATCCCTCGTCCCCAGCCAAATTCAGGAATAAAGCGGAAACTCAAGAGAAAGGCACCGAGCCCTTCCACTAGAAAAGTCGTCAGAAAGATTGAACGAATGAAATCCTTTAGAGACTGGGTTTCTCCATAAGCAAAACTTTCTTGAATAGTCTCACGACCACGAAGACTGAGCTTTTGCTTGCCTTGGATATAAAAGATTCCGATAAAGGTCATGAGCCCCAAACCACCAATCTGGATCAAAATCATACAGATCAACTGGCCCCAGATATTGTAGGTAGAAGCCACTGGCAGAGTAAAAAGCCCTGTCACACAGACCATGGACACGGTCGTAAAGAGATGGTCAAAGTAGGTCGCTTGTGACGTTCCTGCTTGCACAAAGGGGAGACTTAAAAGAAGCGAACCCAGGAAGATCACTAGTGCAAAACTTAAAAAGATGCGACGGGCTGGCGACAAGCGTCCCAGTATCGTCTTGATTTTTTCCAAAAAAGATTTGAATAACATAACTACATTCTACCATAAAAACAGTCAGAACACTCACATGTGGTGCACAATGGCAAGACAGAGTTCGAGTGCCTTATCAAAAGCTTCTGAGCCCCAGTCACGACTATCGTAGTTGTCCAGATCGGCCAAGGAATCTGCGGTAAAGAGCAGTTCTCCCCAGACAACCCCACGTAGTTGGGCAACTGCCGCAAGAGCAGAGCACTCCATCTCCACAACAGCACAGCCTTCTTCCTTGCGATAGGCAACCTTTTCAGCGGTCTCTCGGTAAAAACCATCTGTCGTCCAGGTCATGACCTCCTCGTAAGGAATGCCTCTTTGTTCCAAGACTTGCTCAATGGCAGAGATAGCCCCAATCCGCATCTCCATATAACGAGAAGGCGCTGCATAGTGGTAGCTGGTCCCCTCATCTCGCAGAGCGCGAACAGGGACGAGAAAGGCATTTTCCTCTATATCGGCTAGAACTCCACAAGTACCAGTGGAAATGATTTGCTCCACACCATAGCCAATCAACCAATCCATAAACTGGGCCGCTGGGGCAGAGCCCACGGGCGCCTGGGCCAGACAAATCTTCTCACCCTTGTAGTTGATGACATAGACTGGATAAGTCTTAGTAGCCGAAACGAACTCACCAACACAATCCGCCCCTACTTCCTGAGCGTAGCGGTCAATCTCCTCCTCCAAAAATGCATAGATACACTTCTTTGGCAACTTCAAGTCTAACCCCTCATGTGTTGGCATAAGGACCGCTTGGGGGTTATCATCAAACTCTAAAATGGGAATCGCATGCTTCTGAATCATAGCCCACCTCCTCTAATTTTGTACTATTGTATCAAAAGCTGACGGAGTGTCAAGGAGTTGGGTTTACCAAGCCAGAAAACTCCTCTTCCATGCACTTGAGAAAGCGTTGCACCGCTGGAGAGGTCGGTTTCTGTTTTAGTAAAGTGATTGAGGACTATCACCAAAATACCAAATTCAATAATAAAAAAGCACGAATCTGCATCAGGTAATGTATACCCTTTTATATTATCTTGTACAAGAAGCCAAACCAATAGAATCTAGCCTCCATTTGTCTAGGCCTACTCTATTTCCACAAACCACCTAAAATCTGTTTTTCTAATAAGTCTAGGTCTTCTTCTTTTATTTCTCCATTGTCACTAACGATATAAAGCTGAGCGAAGTAAGCCAACAACGGGCCAACACAAATACGAACCATTTGAGGAATCGTTAACTCTGGATTTACACGTGGATCTGCTAGCAATTCCTTATGAAGCACTCGAAGTTTATCTTGAATAGCATTCCAGATAAAAATCTGTTCATTTTTTAGTTTTTTATTTGAAAAACTCTCCTGCAGAATGATTTTCATCAAAGCACGATTTTTTTTGAGATAGCTCATACGATTGTGGACGAGATAACGAACCCTCTCTTCTGTCGTTTCAAAAGCTAAGAGTTCCTCAAAAAAACTACCGAAAATGCCTGGGACTACAGGATGTAAAATAGCCGTCAGTAGATCATCCTTCGTCTTAAAATACTTAAACAAAGTTGCCTGGCTTAGTCCAGCACGCTCAGCTATGTGAAGAGTTGAGGTCCCATGGTAACTCCTGGTTGATATGAGATCCACTGCTGCCTGCATGATTTTTTTCTTTCCTTGAGGGTAATTCGCTTCTTCTAAGTAATCTTCAAACGATTCAAAAACAGTCTTATCCATCTAATCTTCACACCTTTTTAGCATTATTTATGTTGATTTCTAAACTTTACGATAACGACGCAATCCAACAATATTGAGAATTGTTAAAATGATCAAGAAAATCATTAAAACACCAAGATTTGACAAAATATCACCAAGATTGTGCCCGTAAAGAATAATCTGGCTTATTGCATCACCAGAATAGGTTAATGGCAAAAATTTCCCCACAGTTGGAGCCCATTCTCCCATGGATGACAATGGAATAATTCCTGAGAAAAAAAGTTGGGGCATAATCACGAGAGGAATAAATTGCATCATTTGGAATTCTGATTTTGCTAGAGTAGACAAGAGAATTCCAAAAGCTAGTGCTACAAGAGCCAGTACCACATTAACTATTATAACATTTAAAATACTTCCTACAACTTCTACATCTAGTAGCCAAATTGCTGCTAAAACGACAACTGCCGTTTGAAAAATCGCAATAATACCGTAAGACAACATATAGCCATAGACGATTTCAGATCGTTTCACTGGTGTTGCTAACAAACGTTCTAGTGTTCCACTGGTGCGTTCTTTCAAAAGCGCCATACCTGAAATCAAAAAGACAAAAAAGAAAACTACAAAACCTATCAAAACCGGAATCATATTGGTAAAGAAGCTTGTATTTTCATCTCCATACTGGTAAGACTCCTTGATTTCTGGTGTTTTTGCGTCCGAGTCCAATTGTGGAAGAGCTTTTTTAACACGAGATAGTAACTGATCGGTGCCTTCACTGGCGATACTCGTTCGTAACACTTGTCGTATCATAGATGTTTTGGAGGCGTCTGTGTTTGCGTAGTCGACCTGGTACTCACCGTTTTTATAAGAAATCACAGCATCGACTTTTTCATTTGCTAGCGCTTCTTTGGCTTGATCTAAGCCTTGATAAGTCTCGACGTCCACATGATCGAGCTCATCCATTTTCGTTACCAAACCAGTTGGTAGATCTTGTGTTGCCAACTTGACATTCACGGTTGTACTAGCTGAAAACATGAGGTTCATCAACCACATGATAAAAACAGGGGCTATAAACATCAGGGCTAGAGTTCGTTTGTCACGAAGTAATTCTTTGATGACTTTTTTTGCAATCGCTATTGTTCTCATCTTACTCACCTTCTGCTTTTAAAAATACTTCTTCAATACTTGAAACTTGATAACTTTCTTTTAAGTGTTGCGGTGTATCAAAAGCAATGATTTTTCCGCCTAATAATAAGCCGACCTTATCCGTCAACTCTGCTTCATCCATAACATGGGTAGTAACTAATATCCCTACCCCATTGTCTCTAAGCGCAAATAATTCTTTCCAGATTTTCTTTCGAAGAGAAGGGTCGATTCCAACTGTCGGTTCGTCCAAAATCAAGAGTTGAGGATTTCCTAAAAGCGCGATAGCCAGTGACAAACGCCGTTTCATTCCTCCAGAATAACCAGATACCGCCTTGTTTAAGTAGTCTGTCAGATCTACTACTTGAGCTATATAAGCAATTTCCGCCTTTAGGTCTTTTTTAGAAAGCCCCTTTAGCTGACCAAAAAATTCCAGATTTTCTTGGCCTGACAAGGACTCGTATAAAGCATCTGATTGGGCCATATAGCCAATATCTCCTAAAATATGGCGATTGGGCATAGTGTGATTTAACACTAAAGCTACGCCTCCATCAGCCTTTTCCACTCCTAACGTAGTCTTAATCATAGTTGATTTACCAGCACCAGACGGACCAATTAATCCTATAATTTCTCCTGTCTGCAATTCAAAGCTGACATGATTCAGAACTATTTGATGGTCAAAAGATTTTACTAAATCTTGTAAATGTAGTAATGTTTTCATTTACTTCCTCCTTGGTGAGTGGTTACTCACTTACTAAATATAAACCCATTATAGTGAGTGATTACTCACTTGTCAAGAGAAATAGTTAAATTCTTTAAAAAATAGAGCACCAGACATTATTATCTGATGCTTATAATGAATAGCTATTACTTTTAGAGCTGTTTCTAAATCTCTTCTCGATACTCCGAAATGGTCTTTCCCGTCCACTTTTTAAAGGCCTATTCTTCCTCTACTTTTCTCAGCTAATCCTACCACTGTCATCACCATTGCAACCTTGATGACCTTGGCGATGGAAATTCATTTTACTCATTTTTATATGAAACAGACTAAGAAATTTTCAAGACCTAATTGGGAGTTGTTTTAGCTACAATCCACCTCTCAAACACAAAAACTCTCCCTTCTCTTTCGAGAAAGGAGATTTTTTGTTTATCCTTGTCCACTAGGGGCTGGACCGCCGCCTTGAGGGCCTCCATTTGGTCCACCGCCTCCAGGCATAGAGTTGACAATTTCCGTTTGTTTCTCACCGTTGAGATAGATATCTCCACCTGTGTAGGTCGCTGTTCCATCAAAGTCAAAACCTGTTTGACCAGTCATTTTAATGGTTCCACCTGTGACTGTGATATTGCCGTTCGAGTCGATTGGATCTGTGTCTTCTTGGCCGACTTCTACTGTCAGGTTCCCACCGTTCATAGTGAAGAAGATTTCACTCTGTTGGGCATTTTTGTTAGCTGCGTTGACTCCATCATCTGTCGAATAGATGCTAATGTCCCCACTGTTGATAGTGATTGACTTACCTTCAAGTCCTTCTGTCGAATTCTTGACGGTGTAGGTACCACTATCGATAACCAGGTCACCAGAAGCGTGGATGCCATCATCTCCTGCTGTAACGGTGATATTGTTGTTGGATAGGTACATGGTTCCGACTGAAGTATCCTCATCATTGTCCACCTTGACTCCATCTTCTTTAGCATCGATAGTCATGGTCGTACCAGTGATGTTGAGTTCATCATTGACATTAAAGGCATCGCCAACTGCTGTGATGTTATAGGTTCCACCCGTGATATGGAGGGTGTCATTAGCCTTGATCCCGTTGTTCTTCTTGCCATCTACATTGAGAGTTCCTTTCCCGTTGATGGTCAAATCCACCTTAGAAAAGAGAGCTGCGTCAGCCTTTTCATCGCTGTTAGAGCTTGAGTCAGAGAGACTGTTGGTGGTTCCCTCTGCTAGAGTCAAGTAGACATGCCCAGCTGATGTCGCAGATATCGCTGCATTGGTATTGGTCATGGTCGCACCTTTTAGGACTAGATGAACATCTGCCGACTTATCTGCCTCGATCTTGATCTGCACTCCGTCAGACTGACCTGAAATTACATAGGTTCCAGATTTTGTGATGGTCACTGTTGATTCAGAGACTGTCACCCCATCTCCAGAGACGTTTGCAGATGAGCCAGATAACTCAATTTTAGAAGCTGTGCTTTCGTCATAAGAAGTATCATTGTCCTTCTCTGTAAAATAGGATGATTGGTTTGTCTTTGTTGCAGTTGTTGTGGCACTATTTGTCGTTGCATTGGTATTGGATGTAGTTGTTGACTGGGCACATGCTGCCAGCAGCACCATTGCTGTTAGACTCGTTGCGAGTAGGATCCATTTTTTTGATTTCATACCTTTTTCCTCTCCTTCGTATGATATAGCTAGACAGTCTACAGAAGATTCCTGAAACAAAACTAAAACTTTTCCGAAAGTTTCCTTAAATTTAGTTTCACTCAGTATTCTTTTGAAAGGGCTACTAGAAACAATTTGAGAATACTAAAATACAGTTAATCGTTTTTAAAATCAACATCCCCCAGTGCCATGTCACTCTAACCAAAAAAGCCAAAAAGAAGAAAAATCTATAAGACTAAAGCTCATAAAAAGAACAGCCCAAGCTGTTCTTTTTAGTTTTCTTTTACAGGGACTTCCTTGATAACACGCGCAGGATTCCCAGCTAGGACAACATTGTCTCCAAAGGACTTGGTAATCACGGCACCTGCTCCTGCAACTACGTTATTTCCCAATGTCACTCTAGGAAGGACAATGACGCCACCTCCAGCCCAGAAATTGTCTCCAATGGTGATGGGCTTGCCATATTCGACCCCTGAATTGCGTTCATCCGGATTCAGTGGATGAAGTGGGGTTAAAAACTGACAGTTGGGGCCAAGCATAGCGTTGTTCCCGATGCGAATCTGACAAACATCCAGCATGGTCAAATTCCAATTAGAATAAAAATTTTCCCCTAGATGGATATTGACTCCATAATCGACCACCAAGCGTGGATTGACGTAGAGATTTTGTCCAGTTGAGCCAAACCAAGTCTTGATAATATCTGCTCCCTTCAAGGGATCTTCTTCCTTGTTAAAGGCAGCCTGTTTTTGGCGAGAAGCCTGCGCCAAGGTCCGTAATTCAGGATCCGACGGACGGTAAGGCTCCCCTGCTATCATTTTCTGGTATTCGCTAGCCATCTTATCACCTCACACTTACTTTGGATCCATCATATCAAAAAGCCTTTGAAAGGTCAAGAATAGCCTGCTTTCTAGACTCTCGAAACTAATTCCCTCCCAAGTTAAAACAACTTGCTTGACAAAAGCTTGACTTCATGGTTTAATATACCCCATAAGGGTATATTTGGAGGTGCCTATGTTTCACCTATTATTTACAAAAATTGACAGTATTTCTACCAGCGAGTTAGAAGCTAAACTCAGAGAACCGATTCAGCTACTAGATGTTCGGACGCCTATGGAATTCCGGAGAGGTCATATCAAAAATGCCAAAAATGTTCCTTTAACGGAAATCGGTTCTTACACACCAGCGACAAAAGAAACACTCTATGTTATTTGTCATTCTGGTGTGCGAAGCAAACTAGCTGCGAAAAAGCTAAAGAAAAAAGGCTACGATGTCATCAATGTCCGAGGCGGTATGAGCGCTTGGACAGGCAAGGTCATCTAGAAGCATAAAATAATTGGCTACACAGCCTTGAACCTTATCGAAGGTCTGAGCGATAATATCCAATGGTGTCAGCTCAAAGACGATCTGACTAAGGGCCAAAAATCCCTAGATGTACGGATAAGTGGCGAATTTCAGGGGGGCGACCCAAGGTCGATACCATTCATATCCCCCTAAACAAACTATGGGAGAACTTGGATGAACCAGACGCCTACATCAGCGTTTTGCGTAGCTAGATCACAGAGCGTAGCCTCGAGCGGCAGGATTTGCCGTCCAAAACCTTGATGGCGCTTATTCACTATATAAAATGGCTAATCCAGAAGGAGTCGAATATGGAAACGAGTATCAGCATGGCTGACTTTTATGAAAAATACCTAAATGAAAATCTAAACCTTATCGATGTACGTGAAGTGCATGAATTCCAAGCAGGACATGCACCAGGAGCAAGAAATCTTCCGTTAAGTACCTTGGAGCAAGGTTATAAAGAACTCAAAGCTGACCAGGAATACCATGTCATCTGTCAAGGCGGAGTACGCTCCGCATCTGCTTGTGAATTTCTAAGCGCTCAAGGCCTTACCGTTATCAATGTAGAAGGTGGTATGAATGCTTGGCCCGGTCAAGTAGAATAAGCAAAAAACCGATTAAGGAACTTAATCGGTTTTCTCATTTCTGCAACCCAATGATATAGGGCTCGTAGCCCGTCGCTTCTAAAAAACGAAGCACATTGATGGTATCTAAAAAGAGGTTGCTCATTGGTATTGGGGGAACTCATCCGTTTGTCTGACATGATTTCTTTATCGAAATAGACTTAAATACCTTTGTCTGCATTGTTTATCAATAGCAAATTAGTTTATTTCCGTTTAATCAGATATCGGATGGCCTTTTCTAGGCGTTCCTTTTGAGCCTCGGGGTCGTCTAGTGGTTGGTTGATACAGCCTGTGAGATTTTCAGTAATGATCATCTCAATCACGCGCTCAACGCTAGATTTCACTGCTGTCAACTGCGTAACAATATCTGCGCAGTCACGATCTTCTTCAATCATCTTTTGAATCCCACGCAACTGGCCCTCTGAACGTTTCAGGCGTGTGATATACTTTGAGTTTGTCATTAATTTATCCTTGGTCACTTTTTCTTCATTATATCTCGAATAAGGGGCTTTGTCAAAATTCACTTCCTGTCTGTATTTGTAGGAGGCAACCTCTCCTCTGTATCAGAAAGAAAAGATAGGTGAGCAAGAAAATGGAAAAGAAACTCTGTCCTCCTTGAAACTCGATGGGAAGTAAAGTTTCCTTTCAACCAACTGACCTTTATGCGTATATCTTGGACAAATTGGACAAAAAGGCTAGGATCACTATCCCATAGACTATAACTAGAGCCAGCCCAAATTCGATACCAAACCACTTGTAAAACTTGTCCATTCCGCTGTAACGTTCGACATAGGCCCTGGTCGGCTTGTCTGGATCATACCAGACCGTCAGTTCCGAATGAAGGGGGAAATGGGTCTGCATCAAGCGTTTGAAGGAAACAAAGGAGTTGCTGTAGCGAGTGATCGAAGGCGCTAGCATATCTTCTCTTGTATAGTCCTTTAAAAATTTAGTAGTCCCCCACGGAATTGTGATCGTTTTGAACATAAAATACTGCAAGGTTTTCTTATAAGCAATCCCATCCACCGTGTATTCGACGATAGGTGGATACCCCTCACGAAAACGGCTATAGCCGATAACCGTTCCCTGTACGGATGACTTGGCAAGACGGACCAACTTCTGATCTCGAAGATAGAGATAGAGAAAGGTCCCACACACAAATACAAAAGATAGGAAGATGACGATTGTCCCAACTATCAAACCAATTACTTCTTTATTCATATGAACTCCTCCTGTTATTTTATACAGTAAAATCTCAAAACGAACTCATCCAGAAAGGACATCGATGCCCTCGAGTCTACTCTTCGGATTTTTCTTTTGACTGTTTTTCTCTCAAATCTTTCACCGATTTTGATATGATATCTCTCACCTGTTCGTCAGTAAGTCCTGGAATCTGGTAATAAGGATTATTGGATTCGCTTTTTGACGGCTTTGTTCCTGAACTTTCGGTTTTAGAACTTTGTTCAGTCGAAGACGAGGATTTCGACTCTGAGGAACTGGATTCTTTGGTCTTAGAGGAACTGGACGACTCAGAAGACTTGGACGTTCCAGGCGTTTTAGAATCAACCTTAGGTGGCTTGTTTACTTGGTCGTTCGGCTGTTTCACAGGTTTATAGAATAGCCCAAAAGACAGCAGCAAAGCCATCAAGATCCCAATACCAGCCAAGGTTCTTTTATTGGCTTCAGCCGAGGGAACCCTTACTCCCTTTGTACTGAGTATTTTCCATTCTGGATGCTCTTTTTCTATGGCTTTTTTCTGTCTCCTAAGAGGACCAAGTAGAAAATGATTAAAGGGCACAATCGTTACCATAGCCACCGTTACAAGCGGGACATAATTGGAATGACTTGATACCAGTAGAACATCGAGTATAACGAGAAGAATGAAGAGGAAACGCCCCACAAACTTACGAACTTGATGCTCTTTTTTGATCTGCAAATATCTCTCTTGTGACATTATCATCCTCTCTTTTCTATTTCTTCATTAAATATCACTTTCCCCTGTTCATATTTTCGCACAGCTAAGAACCAGCGGATAGGGTTGTTTTGGAATAAGAAAAGGTACAACAAGGCAGGAAAGAGACCTGCTAAAGGCGAGAAAAAGATTTGTATATCAAATGCCTCTTGCTTATTGAATGAGTCAATAGTGCCCGGAATTGCAGCAGCAAATATTACTATAGTAGTCATAAAAACTAGTAGCATGACAATCATAAAAGCCAACATTTTCGCAAACGTCGCTTTTTTCTCACTAAAATTTTCCCAGAACAAATTTGAATAAACTGCTTCTTTAAACTCTTTCTTTGTTGCTCCTTGGACTCGTTTCACTCCTTTATATAAGGCGACTTCCATCATCCATATAAATCCAAATAGGATAAAGGAAAGACAAAGAATAAAAATAGGAACCATCCCACTATTATAACGAAGGCCTGAGAAAATTGGTATTGCAACAAATCCTCCGAGTAAACCTAACAAAGAGAATATAGCAATTAAAGGAGCAATCCCCCTATTCGATCTCCTAGCCCCTTCTGTATTTAACAAGGCGCTCTTATCTGCTACAAGAGCTTCTCTCGTTCGCGTATTATAGTAAACGGCCTTATTACCGCTCTGTCCAATAAAAATTATTTTTCTCATATAAAATCACCACAGTTTCCACCAATCACTATAATCAGAAACTTCAATTTTATCATAGGTTGTTGATAAAACATCACCAACCACTGGTAATGGTAATAGCGTTTCTCTCATGTTTCTAGTTCTTCTCTTCCCCAAATAATACTTTCCCCTGCTTGTATTTTCGTACGGCTAAGAGCCAGCGGATTGGATTGTTTTGAAATAGTAGAAGAACCACGCTAATTGGGACGATCGTTGCTCCGATTGGCACCATGAACATGGACGGCTCAAACCATTCATGTTCATAGTAGGGAATGAAGGTCCCAGGTATGGCAAAGAACACAACAATTACAAAAACAAATAGAAGAACGAGGATAACAAATAGATACAAGATGATTTTATCGACTGTTGGTTCCTTATCTGGTGACTTCCTCCAAAAAGTACTACTTTCAACCGCATCTTTAAACTGTTCTTCACTTGCTGGGACAAGCGACTTAGCCCCACTGTAGAACAGTTTTTCAAATCCATAAACACTTCCGATAAAAACGAAAAGGATAGCGGCTAGATGGATAGGTGCCATCCACTCACTCAATCTAAAGGGTGCTATCAAGGAACGAATCCAAATACCGATAATAGCAACTAGCAAGAAAGCAAAGAAGACAACCCAAGGCCACTTGGATTTCTTTGAACTGATGGCACCGTCGGTTTCTGACGAGGCGCTAGATTCTGTCGCTAAAGCCTCTCTCGTCCTTGTATTATAGTAGACGGATTGCTGGCATCCTTGGCCTATATAAATGATTTTTCTCATCTTACATTTCTCCCTCTTTCCCTCGGCTACCGTCCTGTAATGTCTCCATCAGCTCCTTGAACAGTCGTTTGCGCGTTTTCATCTGAAATTCATAGACCATATAAACAAGGGAAAATATCCCTAACATATAAATAATCAAAAACTGAAAATCGGAGTAGGTAAAATAGCGATAGATGGAAAACACAATCATGAGGAAACAAAAAATCTCAACTAGGACGGTCCATCTAGATTTTCTCCTAAGTGTTTTGATATTGGCTTTTGTCAGCCGGACTTTTCTAAATCTATCTGTCTTCATGTTGCGTCGGGTAGACTTGGCAAGGAGAATGGTCCCGAAAACCAAAAACAGAGACATCAGGATAAAGAAAATCAGATTGAAAAGGGATGAGACATCTCCAAAGGTTTGGTTGAGCAACTTTGACAGCCGTTGGAAGGAATAGATTGCAATAGGGGCTGCAATGGCTGAATAATTCATGCCTTGTTTTACACCGTAGAATACTTGATTCTTCAGATCATAATAGATAAAATAGTCCTCCAGAGGGCCCATACTAATTAAATTTTTTACACTTGTGTCCATCTTATTTCCCGTCTCCTAAACTCATACGGATGTTCAAACAGAGTCCTACTTTCTCTCAAAAGCATCGTGACGACGATTGCCAGCATTCTAGCTGATTTTTAGCATTTGCCTTCCTAGAGAAAGAAAAGTTTATTAGTATTATAGCATGAACCCCCAGAAAAGGGAAAATATCCCCGACCGATGCCTTTGCCAGATCCAAGAAAGGTTTCGTCATTTCATAAAAAAGCGAACAAGTCCGCATTCTAAAAACAGAATACGAGCTTATCCGCCTTTTCCTATGTCTCTAAAATAAATAATGTGTTTTCCTCGTCTCATCGTGCCAAGCGAATGCGGGTTACAATCCCATCTGGGTCTACAAGATCCAGTTCACTCGAATTTAGCCATTTGATCGGTGCTTCTAGCTCTTGTGCTTGCTTAACGATGTTCAAGAGTTCTTCCTTGCTTTCGACCTCAAGGACATAGTAGGCCAAGCCTGACAAGCCTTGCTCACGCGGAGCCAGACCTTTTCCAGCCCATTCGTTGACAGCCAGGTGGTGATGGTACTGACCAGCCGCTATCCAACTAGCACTAGGAATGCTAAATTTATCTTCTAGTCCTAACACCTTTTGATAAAACTGGCTCGCCTCACGACTATCCTTCACCGATAGATGGATATGCCCCATTCTCGTCCCTTCAGCTAGGATAAAGGGATCCACCTTTTCCCCTAACTCATAGATGTCCTGTGCCGCAAGGGCTTCGGTCACACCGATAATGCGACCGTCTTCTCGAATATCCCATGAAGACACTGGCTTATCACGGTAGAGTTCAATGCCATTCCCTTCCAAATCCTCTAGATAAATAGCCTCGCTGTATCCATGATCTGCACCCCCAACCAGAGGAATCCGCAAATCACTTAGGTGTTTCAAGACATCTGCCAAGGCTTTTCGTGTCGGCAACAAAATCGCCAGATGGTAGAGCCCATAATGCTCCCTTACTTCGCCAGACTTTTCTGCCTGAATCAAGTGAACCAAGGCTTTTCGACCAAGTCCCAAAATCGCTTCTGTCTCTGTTTGAGATAAAATCTCCAAGCCAATAATCTGGTGATAAAAAGCCGTTTGACTCGTCAAATCCTTGACATTTAAAACCGCCTCTGCTAGATAAATGTGGCTTTGGTATGCATAAGTCATAGGGTGTCTCCTTTTTCGTTGTAACTTTATGTATTACATCAATTATACACTATTGAGATAAAATGTCAACGAAGACAACTCAAAAGAGCTGGAAACCAGCTCTTCTTTTTATTTTACAACAAGCTCGTAGCGAGTTTTGCTGGTGAAAGTTTCCCCTGCTTTGAGAATGACTTGGTCTTTGAGGTCACTATGAATGGCATCTGGTAAAGCTTGCGCTTCAAGGGCAATCCCATTGTGTTGCACCATTGGCTGGCCTCCGATGATGACACTCTCATCCACAAAGTTTGCTGTGTAGACCACAAAGCAAGGGGCCTCTGTCTTGAACAGCAGGAAACGACCTGAGTTTTGGTCATAAAGGAAACCAGCATTGTCATGACCTGCAGGAAGAGCAAATGGGTGATCCAAACCAGATACCAACTGGATTTGTTCATCTTCCTCTGCAAAGATGTCCTTCAACAAAGCTCCATTGTAGATGTGTTTAACCACATCACGATTAGCATCTGGAGTCTTATCCGGAACACCGTCCGGAGCAATTGGGTAAATGCCCTCCGTATTTAGCTGGAAGACATGGCGGTCAACTGTCTGCGTGAAATCACCAGACAAGTTGAAGTAGCTGTGGTTGGTTGGATTGACAAGCGTATCCTGATCTGTCGTCACCTTATAGCTGACTTCGTAGGCGCCAGTTTCTTCCAAGTGGTAGCTGATCCAGATCTTGAGATTACCAGGAAATCCTCCTGTCCCATCTGTACGCTCTGTGTAGAGGGTCAAGCCATGGTCGCTCACCTCAGTTAATTCAAACAAACTTGAATCCCAACCTGTTGAACCACTGTGGTTACAGTTGCTAGCGTTGTTGACTTCAAGATTATAGGTCTGACCATTGAGCTCAAATATCGCACCTGCAATACGGCCCGCTACAGGACCTACACTTGCTCCATGCTTAGGACTATTGCCTACATAGCTATCAAAATCATCAAAGCCCAAGATAACATTGGCAAAATTTCCAGCCTTGTCAGGTGTGACATAGCGCAAGATGGTCCCACCATAAGTCATAATTTCTAGTTGGTAGCCACTGTCAGTCTCAAAGCGATAGGCCAAGACATCCTTGCCCTCATGATTTCCAAATACACGTTCTGTGTATGCTTTCATTCTTCTCTCCTTTGATCCATTTCTCTCAAGTAAACAAACCATAGAGAGTGTATTCACCATCTATGGTTGTAGTTTCTATTTTCAAAATCCTTTGTCAGAAAACCTTAAGTATCTTCTTAACAAAAGGGGATTCTTCTATACCTGTTTTATGCTTCTACACGTTCAGTCCATGAAGTCGCTGTTGTTTGAAGAACCTTGTTGAGTTCGCCAATGTTCTCAAAACCAGTTGTACGTAGCCACTCACGAGCCGCTGCCTCACCGTCTTTGATGTAGGCTTCAACTGATCCAGCCCAGGTTGCACGGCCACAAAGAACTCCGTTGAAGTTTGCGCCTGATTCGTGGGCAAAGACAAGTGTTTCTTGGAAAAGTTTAGCTGAAACTCCCGCACTCAAGTAGATATATGGCAAGTTAGTTGCTTCATCTTGCGCTTTGAAGAAGGCTGCTGCTTCTTCACGAGTATGCACGATTTCACCTTCGCCAAAGCCTTCAACGTATTTGACGTTGACTGGAACTTCTACTTTCAAGACATCGATGTTGAAGCGTGGGTCTGAGAAGACCTTCATAGCACCGATAACCTTGTGTGGTTTTACTTTGGCGTATTCTGCAGAACCTGCGTCAGCGATTTTTTCATCGTAAGCCAAGATTTCAAGAAAGAAAGGAATGTCTTCCGCCACACACTCAGAACCGATGCGTTCGATGTAGGCTTGTTTTTCTTGGTTGAGTTCGTCAGAACTGTCTACATCATAGTAAAGCAAGAACTTAACAGCGTCTGCGCCTTGTTCCTTAATGCGTTTGGCAGACCAAATATCCAAGCAGTCAGGTAAGCGTTTGGTGCTTGTTGTATCGTAACCAGTTTTTTCATAAGCAAGGAGAAGACCAGCATTGGCATCAAGCGCTTTAGTAGCTGGAAGACCATACTCAGGGTCTAGAAGCATAGAGGATGCGTATTTTGTCAATTCATCTGCAACCAATACTTTAAGTTCTTCCATTTGAGCAACTGTTGGCTCTTCTGTTTGGTATTGAGCCATGAGGCGTTTCAAAGCGCCACGTTGGTCAAAGGCAAGAGCTGAGATAATGCCGTTCTCGTCAGAGAGTTTTTGCAAGCAAGCTACTTTATTGGGACTTAATTGTAATTTACTCATAGACACTTCCTTATTTTTGATAGTCATGAATGATCACACCTTGTACCACACGGTTTACTGTACCTGTAGGAGATGGTGTATCTGGTTTATTTTCTACCTTGAGTGAAGTCAAAAGGGCAAAGAGTTGAGCATATACGATGTAAGGGAAGACACGGTAAATATCGTTCAAGACACCGCCACAACCAAGGGCCACTTCTTTGACATTTTCAAGACCAAAGGCTTGATCACTCAAAAGCACAACACGACGAGCAATGTGATCACCAGCCACTTCACAAACCAAGTCCAAGTCGTACTTGCGAGTGTAGTCTGTCGTTGTACCAAATACCAAAACAACTGTATCTTCGTTGATTAATGATTTTGGACCGTGACGGAAGCCAACTGGGCTTTCATACATGGTCGCCACTTGACCAGCTGTTAATTCCAAAATCTTGAGCTGAGCTTCATGAGCAAGTCCAAAGAAAGGACCAGCACCCAGATAGATAACACGGTTAAAGTCAAGGTCAACAAGCTCTTTAACATCTGCTGCATTGTCTAGAATCTTACGAGCAAGGCTAGTCACAACTTCAAAACGTTCAGCTTTCACAGCAAATTCTGTAGGATCAAAGACCAAGAGAGCTGTCAACATCATGGATGTAAAGCTAGAAGTCATGGCAAATCCAGCGTCATTGGAAGCAGCTGGTTGCAAGAGTAAGAGATTGTGGTCATCGCCATGGGCTTGAAGTGCCAATTTCCCTTCTGCAGCACATGTAATGGTCACTTGATAGAGGTCGTCAACCAAGGCTTTAGCCAAATCAACCGTCGCCACACTTTCAGGTGAATTCCCACTACGAGCAAAGGATACAAGGACAGTCGCCACATCTTTTTTCAGATAAGTTTCTGGATTGGCAACAATATCAGTTGTCGCAATAGAATTGAAATTCCATTTGCGCTCGTCATAGACTTCCTTAAAGTAAGGCACCAAGGTATCTCCCACATAAGCAGAAGTCCCAGCACCTGTCAAGATAACCTTAATATAGTCATGTCTATCAGCGATATCTTGCAGAAAGGCTGCAATTTCTTCACATTTCGCTTGATAGGCTTCAAAAGCTTCTTTCCATACATCAGGCTGTTGGTAGATTTCACGAGTCGTGATTTCTGCACCCAGTTCAAGTAATTCTTCTTTTGTGTAATTTAGCATAGAGTTCCTCTAATCTATTGTTGTTTCATTCCTATTGAAAATATGGGAATGGGAGTGACTCCCATTCCCATGTATATTCTATATAAGATGCTCTAAGTCACATCTTATTCATCTTCGTCATCATCAAAGCCCGCTAACAGATCGTTGACTTTTACGATGCTTTCTGCAGCACGACTCTTATAGTCCGCATCCATGCCAGTTAGGCTTGCATTGATAAATTCAATGACCATCGGAAGGTTCATTCCTGCATAAAGTTCAATGTCACGACCTTCCATAATCAAACGGCTCACCACGTTACATGGAGTTCCACCAAGAAGATCCGCAAAGACTAGGAAATCATCCAATCCTTCAACAGCAGCTTCAAATTTAGCAGTAAATTCTTCTGGTCCATCTTCTGGAAGAAGAGCAACCGCATGAATGTTGTCTTGTGGTCCCATAATCATTTCTGTGCTACCTTTAAGTTCTTCACAGAAACGACCGTGGCTCACTAAAATCAATGATTTAGTCATAAATTATGCGCCCATTCCAAGTGCAAATTTACCAAAGGCAGAAAGAGCCAAGGCAAGCACGATAATGATACCGATAGCTTTTGTAGAGTTCATACCTTTCTTACCAAGCAACCAGAAGATAAATGCAGTGAAGATTGCTGGAAGCAAACGTGGGAAGATTGAGTTCAAGATGTCTTGGAAGTCAATCATCTTTTCACCGATTGGTAATTTGTATGAAATTTCAAAGTTGATCATTGTTGCTACAAGAGCACCCATCATGAATACACCAAGTACAGATGCAGCTTCAATCAAAGCTGTCAAAGTACTTTGCATGTTGTTGATAAGGTTAACCCCTTCTTTGTATGCAAATTCCAACTGTTTCCAACGGAAGATGTCATACGCTACTGCAACTGCAATCCAAAGGAAGATACCCCAAGGTTGACCAGCAATAGCCATTGTTGCAGCGATAGATCCCATGATAGCAGGTACAAGTGAACCAAAGATAGTATCTCCAAGAGGAGCGAATGGTCCCATCAAACCTGTCTTGATACCGTTAACCGCATCTTTTGAACCAACGCCATCTTTTTCTTCCATAGCAAGGTCAAAACCAGCGATAATTGTGTGGAAGAATGGTGAAGTGTTGAAGAATTGAGTATGAACTTTCATCATTTCTTTCAACTCAGGAGTTCCATCTCCATACATTTTACGCAATTGTGGCAAGATCATGTAAAGGTAACCTGATGCTTGCATACGTTCGTAGTTCCATCCCAATTGGAAAGTGAACAAGCTACGTTTGTTAATTTGATTAAAATCTTCTTTTGTTAATTTGTAATTAGAATTCGTCATCTTCAATTTCCCCACTTTCTGATGGTGTAGAAGGTGCTGCTACAGCTACTTTTTGGCTGTTCTTAAAGTGAACAACCGCAAGGAAGATACCTACGATAGAGATACCGATCATAGACAATCCTTTGAAGTTGTTAACAAAGCCAATTTTTTCAGCAACTTCAGCAGGAAGAGTGCCAATGATTCCAGCAACTGCTCCACCAAGACTTGTTACGTTTGAGTAAAGAACAGTCAACATAGCTGTCAAACCGAATCCCATAGCAAGGTAGTGAAGGTTACGTTTAACTGGAAGGTAACGAAGCAAGATTGCAAATCCAAGACCTGGAAGCATACGACCTGCAAGTGTCAAACCGTCTGCAACCCATTGGTATTCTTTAACAAGGTTTACAACACCTTGTACGAATTCTCCACCAAAAGCAAGAGCGAAGAATACTGGAAGGGCACGTGAAAGAGCCCATGGAATCGCACCAAGTAGGTAGTTGCGTTCGATTCCTTTGTAGTCAAAGCGTTCAATCGCAGCGTCAATACGGTGTGCGAAGAATGTAGTAGTCATACGACCAAGTACGTCGAAGTAAGTCAAAAGTGCTGCTACTGGTACAGCGATTGTTGTAATCGCAAGATCTGTATCAATACCTTGAGAGATAGAGAATGCTGTTGCAAGAACCGCACCAGAAGTTGCGTCGATACGAGAAGCACCACCAAAGGTACCAACCCCGAGAACGAACAACTGCAAGCTACCACCGATAAACAAACCAGTTGTCACATCTCCCATGATCAAACCAGTAATGAAACCAGCGAATACAGGGGAACCTGCAGATGAAACGATTGTCAACTCATCACAGATTTGATAAGCTGAGTACAAAGTGAGAAGTAAAATTTGCCACGGTTGTATCATAACAATGACCTCCTAAAAATTTTTTCCTATTTTAATAAGCTCAAAAAGTCTGAAACTGGATCATTTGGAACCATTTGAGCAGTGAGTTTCACACCTTTTTCTGCTAGTTTGTGGAAATCTTCCACATCCTTGTCTACCACGTTGATAGAACGTGTGATAGAGCGAGTTTCTGGTGTTTGAGACATATTGCCAACGTTGAGTGTTTCAAGCGGAACACCTGCTTCGACCAAACCAAGGAAACGGTCTGGTTTACGTGCAACGATAAAGAGACGTTGGCTATCGTATTTACCAGCAAGGATATTTACTGCTGCTTTCTCAACTGGCAAGATACTGAGTTTCACACCTGGTGGTGTCGCAAGTTTCAAACCACTCTTTTCAATATCGTTGTTAACAACTTCGTCGTCTACAACCATAATGCGTGAAACATTTAGTTTTCCAGCCCAAAGATTGGCTACTTGACCGTGGATCAAACGTCCATCGATACGGCATCCTACAATTGTCATAAGTTTTCCTCCTTTATGTGTTTTAGTGTAGGTTTACGAGTTAAATGAATCTCTTCTTTATATTCGCCCTCAGTTTCAAAGATGATGATGCGGTTAGCACCTTCCTTGAGATAGCTATGAGGGATATAAAGTGAGAGGGTCGGGCCGACGTTCCAGAAACGTCCTAAGTGACGCCCGTTGACAAAGGCAACTCCCTTACCAAACTCAGACAAGTCTAAGTAGGTATCCTTCGGCTCTTCAACAGTAAAGTCGAAAGCGTAAAAGGCTGGTTGTCCTTCTGTCCATCCTTTTGAAAAATCAATCTTCTCAGGATTATCCAGTGGCAGTGGATATTGTTTCCAATTCAGTAAGAAATGTAGATCCTTGCAGACACCTGTTCGAATTCCTTTACGCTGCGTATCTGCCAAAAACTTATGTCCGTAGTTGACACGCCCCATATTTTCAATCAAGATGTCAATCTCTGAAAAGCCTTCTCGGTTGCCTTGACAGTAGATGTCTTCGCCAATCTCTGTCTGGTATTGAGTAGCAATCCATTGACCATCTACAAAGAGTTGAGCTCGGTCACGTCCATCGATGATACGGAGACGTTCCTCTTCTGCATCCCAACTTGCCTCCGTGCGGTAGAGAAGGTAGCCATAACTTTGACCAAGTTCTTCCATCGCTTTTGGATAGAGGCTTTCAGTAGGACTAGAGAGATTATCCAGGGTTTCAAACAAGGAAACTTTTTCGACCAATGGAATGGACCCTATCTCCATGCTTTCCTTATAGAGTGGTTCCAACTGTGGATACTCTGGGAAGTGGGTTGCCATCATCTTCTTGACTGCTAAGTATTTAGCAGTTGGATTTCCTTCTTCATCGAGAAGGGCATCATAGTCGTAAGATGTGACTTGCGGCAAATCCAGAGTTCCTCGAGCCGAGCAACCATTCATGAAACCAAAGTTTGTACCACCATGGAACATGTAAAGGTTGATAGAGCCTTGCTCCAATACCTCTCGAACAGCTTCTGCCAATTCTTTAGGATCACGAGTGATGATGGGTTCTTTCCAACGGTTGAACCAACCATCCCAGAATTCCATACACATGAGGGGCCATTTCTTGCCATGCTCATCAAAGAATTCCTGCATCTGTGAAAAGTTGTACGGAGCTTTAGAACCGAAGTTTCCTGTCACAAAGAGATCGTCTTCGATTAAGGTTCCGGCTTTCAGAGTAGCCCTCCATGGGCCATCTGAAGTAAAGAGTGGGCAATCAATCCCTCGGTCTTCCATCAATTTCCGAATTGCTCGTAGATAAGACTTATCTTCTCCATAAGAGCCATATTCATTTTCGACTTGCATCATAAGAATGTTTCCACCATTATCCAACAAGCGAGGCACAAGCCTTGGCAATAATTGGTCATAATAGCGAGCAACAGCCTCGATGTAGGCCGGGTCGGACGAGCGAATTCGCATGTCCTTTGTCAAGAGCCAAGCCGGCAAGCCACCAAATTCCCATTCCGCACAGATAAATGGAGACGGGCGTACAATGGCATAGAGACCTAGATCTTGTGCAATTTGAAGAAATCTCTCCAAATTTCTGGCACCTTCAAAATCAAACTCCCCTTCAACAGGTTCGTGTAAATTCCAAGCCACATAGGTCTCGACTGTATTAAAGCCAAGCGCCTTTAAGTTATAGAGAGAATGATACCAATCCTCTGCTGGAATCCTAAAATAATGAATGGCGCCGGACAAAATCTTGAACGGTTTTTCGTCTAAATAGAAATCGTCCTCAATTTTAAATCTGGTCATGTTATTACCTCTGACGAATTAAGTTTGCGCTTTCATTTATTATAATATTAACTATAATCAAATCTTTTGCATTTGTCAATAGGTTTTAGAAAATTATTTAAAATTTTTCTATTTTTTTACTTACCGTTTACCGAAATTATCTAAAAATAGCATGAAAACGATCTTTTTATGTATGATAATTCACAAGAACATCAAATGAATTTTTTTACATGTAAAATAACATTTTTAGTCTATTATTTTAATTTTTTGACCTTAATACTACTCTTTTCTCTATATTTGTGGTAAAATCAAAATTGGAGAAAGAGAATCGAGGTGAAATTTATGGCTATTCCTAAATACCAATATATTAAAGATGAATTAAAAAATAAAATCATCTCTGGTCAATTTGCAAGTGGAGATAAATTTTATACAGAAGCCGAATTGATCGCGATGTACGATGTGAGTTCAATCACAGTTGTTCGTGCCTTGAACGACCTTGCTAAAGACGGCTACATTGTCCGCCAACAAGGTAAAGGTACTTTCGTTTCACGTGCCCGCAAGCACAAACTCGTTGAGTTTTCAGATGTCGAAATCTTTGAAACAAAAGACGATAAAGTTACTGTCCTTTCTATCGAGCGCGGAAACAAACTTGAATATTTAGATAAACTTGGACTACGTGGAGATCAATTCTACTATAAGATTGAACGTATTCGTCAGACAAACGACGTGACATACATCTACCACACATCTTATATTCCTGAGCAATACATCAATGCCAACTATCCAAATCTTGACTATTATAGCTCTATCTATACACGTTTCAAATTGGATTACCGCATTCACATGAGTGATGAACATTTTGAGGAAATCAACGAAATCGCATTCCCAACACCAGAGCATGCTGCTTCTGTACTCGGAATCGATACACAATTCCCAACTGTCTTCCAAACAAAGACTACAAAACTTGAGGCCACTGGCCAAGTCCTTGCCTATAGTGAAACTTATAAGCGAGCAGACTACTACAAAATCAAATTCATCTCATGTAACCGAGGTCATTAAGAAAAAGCCTGAGCCTAGCTCAGGCTTTTTCTCTATTCATTATAGCACGAGAAAAAAGTTGTGAAAACGCTATGAAGGGCTCTTATTTAATTAGTAGCATTTTTACTAAAAACAAGGTAAATTTTCGTTTGGTTTTTCCTCTGTTTTATCCCTTATTAGCAAATTTCTCCTAAATCTTATGATTTCCTCTATTTATTATAGTTCTTATATAAACCCACTTGACATTTTACTCCTTAGATAATAAAATAAAATTGGTTTTATGTAAACGCTATCATATATGATAATAACAAGGAGGTTTTGTCATGAAACTAGAAAAGAAACAGCGCTTCTCCATCCGTAAATACTCGGTTGGGGCAGCTTCTGTACTGATAGGATTTGCTTTTAGCGCCCAAGTCGTATCTGCCGACGGGATTACTCCAGCTCCAACAGCTGAAGAAACTGTTCAAACTATTCAGGAGAGTCCTCAAGCAGTCAAAGAAGCTGTAGACTCCAAGGTTCCAGAAAAACTGGAAGAAAAGGCTGACAAGCCTATAAAAGAGGAGGTCAAAGAAGACCAGGAGGCTCCTCGAACAGTTGCTCCAACAACCGAAGAGTCAAGCGCACCAGTTGTAACAGAAAATGCTGCTCCAACTCCTACTGCTGAGAAAGAAAGCCCTGCCCCAACTGAAACTCCTGCAGAAAGTACTTCTTCAGAAAAGAAAAATGAAGCCGTCACACCTGCAGTAGCCACTCCTAGTACGGAACGAGCACCTCAGGTAAATGAAAAACTGGCAAAAAGAAAAATGATCTCAATCGACGCTGGACGCAAGTACTTCTCTCCAGACCAACTCAAAGAAATCATCGACAAAGCCAAACACTACGGTTATACTGATCTTCATCTACTAGTTGGAAATGATGGCATGCGTTTCATGCTGGACGACATGACAATCACAGCCAATGGCAAAACCTATGCAAGTGACGATGTCAAACGTGCACTCGAAAATGGAACTGATGCCTACTACAAGGATCCAAACGGCAACCATTTGACAGAGAGTCAGATGACGGACTTGATCAACTATGCTAAAAACAAAGGCATTGGTCTCATTCCAACTGTAAACAGCCCTGGTCACATGGATGCGATTTTGCATGCCATGAAAGAACTAGGCATCCAAAAACCGAACTTCAACTACTTTGGTAAGGAATCTGCTCGTACCGTTGACCTTGATAACAAAGAAGCGGTTGCATTTACCAAAGCTCTGATCGACAAGTATGCTGCTTACTTCGCTGGCAAAACTGACATCTTCAATATCGGACTAGACGAGTACGCCAATGATGCTACAAACGCCAAAGGCTGGAGCGTTCTTCAAGCCTATAAATGGTATCCAGAAGATGGATTCCCAGACAAGGGTTATGATAAATTTATCGCCTACGCCAACGACCTTGCTCGCATCGTCAAATCTCACGGCCTCAAACCAATGGCCTTTAACGATGGTATCTACTATAATAGCGACACTAGCTTTGGAACCTTTGACAAAGACATCATCGTTTCTATGTGGACTGGTGGATGGGGCGGATACGACGTCGCTTCTTCTAAACTTCTAGTTGAAAAAGGCCACCAAATCCTTAATACCAACGATGCTTGGTACTACGTCCTCGGACGAAATGCCGATGGCCAAGGCTGGTACAACCTCGACCAAGGACTCAATGGTATCAAGAACACTCCAATCACTTCTGTACCAAAATCTGATGGGGCTACTATCCCGCTCATCGGGGGTATGGTAGCTGCTTGGGCGGATACCCCATCTGCACGCTATTCACCATCACGCCTCTTCAAACTCATGCGTAGCTTCGCAAATGCCAATGCTGAATACTTCGCAGCTGACTATGAGTCTGCTGAGCAAGCTCTGAAAGAAGTTCCAACAGACCTTAACCGCTATACTGCAGAAAGTGTCGCAGCTGTCAAAGAAGCTGAAAAAGCCATTCGCTCACTCGATAGCAACCTCAGCCGTGCTCAACAAGATACCATTGACCAAGCAATCGCAAAACTCCAAGAAGCTGTAAGCAATTTAACCTTCACACCAGAAGCTCAAAAAGAAGAAGACGCGAAACGTGAAGTTGAAAAACTTGCCAAGAACAAGGTAATCTCCATCGATGCCGGACGTAAGTACTTCTCAGCTGAGCAACTCAAACGTATCATTGATAAAGCTAGCGAACTTGGATATTCTGATGTGCATCTCCTCCTAGGAAATGATGGACTTCGCTTCCTACTTGATGACATGACTATCACTGCTAACGGAAAAACTTATGCAAGTGACGACGTCAAAAAGGCCATCATTGAAGGAACAAAAGCTTACTACGATGATCCAAACGGAACCACTCTTAGCCAGGCTGAAATCACTGAATTGATTGAGTACGCAAAATCAAAAGGGATTGGACTAATTCCAGCGATCAACAGCCCAGGTCACATGGATGCCATGCTTGTCGCTATGGAAAAATTGGGTATCCAAAATCCTCAAGCCAACTTTGACAAGGTCTCTAAAACAACCATGGACCTTGAAAACGAAGAAGCGATGAACTTTGTCAAAGCCCTTATCGGCAAGTACATGGACTTCTTTGCGGGCAAGACTAAGATCTTTAACTACGGTACAGACGAATACGCTAATGACGCTACCAACGCTCAAGGCTGGTATTATCTAAAATACTACAATCTCTATGGCAAGTTTGCTGAGTACTCTAACACTCTTGCTGCCATGGCCAAAGAAAGAGGCCTTCAACCAATGGCCTTCAACGATGGTTTCTACTATGAAGACAAGGATGATGTTGAGTTTGACAAGGATGTCATCATCTCTTACTGGTCTAAAGGATGGTGGGGCTATAACCTTGCAACTCCTCAGTACCTAGCAAGCAAAGGCTATAAACTCCTTAACACCAACGGAGACTGGTACTACGTGCTAGGTAATCACAAACCAGATGAAGCCTACCCACTATCAAAAGCACTTGAAAACTCTGGCAAAGTACCATTTAACCAGCTTGCATCTACCAAGTATCCAGAAGTAGACCTTCCAACCGTCGGAAGCATGCTTGCTATCTGGGCAGACAAACCAAGTGCTGAGTACAAGGAAGAAGAAATCTTTGAACTCATGACTGCCTTTGCAGATCACAACAAAGACTACTTCCACGCTAACTACAACGCACTCCGTGAGGAACTTGCTCAAATCCCTGCAAACTTGGATGGATACAGCAAGGAGAGCTTGGAGGCCCTAAATGCAGCTAAAGAAGCTCTCAACTACAACCTCAATCGTAACAAACAAGCCGAGTTAGACGCTCTCGTAGCCAAGCTCAAAGCAGCCCGCCTAGGCCTCAAACCAGCAGCAACCCACTCAGGAAGCCTCGATGAAAACGAACTAGCTGCCAATGTTGAGACCAAACCGGAACTCATCACAAGAGCAGAAAAGATTCCATTTGAAATTATCAAGAAGGAAAATCCGAATCTCCCAACTGGTCAGGAAAAGATCATCACACCAGGTGTAGAGGGCGAACGCACTCATTACATCTCTGTCCTTACTGAAAATGGGAAACAAACAGAAACGGTTCTAGATAGCCAAGTAACCAAAGAACCTGTGACCCAAGTGGTTGAAATCGGTGCCCCTATTACTCACAAAGGGGATGAACACGGTCTTGCTCCAGCCGCAGAGACAAAACCTAGACTGGACATCCAAGAGGAAGAGATTCCGTTCACTACCGTAACACGTGAAAATCCGCAATTACCACTCGGACAAACGCAAGTCATCGTTACTGGTGTAAATGGTCGTCGTACGATTTTCTACTCTGTCAGCACTACTGCTGACGGCAAGGAAGAAAGAACCCTTGTTAATAGTGCGGTATCGCAGGAAGCGGTCGCGCAAGTTGTCGAAGTCGGAACTGCCGTTGAGAAAGCTGAGCAAGCTGAAACAACTACTAGCAAAGCAGATGAAAAACAACTCCCTGCAACAGGAAGTCAAGACTCTGCGGGCTTAGTCGCAGCAGGACTCATGGCGACTCTAGCAGCCTACGGACTCACTAAGAAAAAAGAAGATTAAGATTCTTCTAAGAGAATACGAAAAAGCGAGATTGAATCTCGCTTTTTATTGTTAGGATTAATCACCAAGTCCGATACGTTCAAAGATATCATCTACTCGTTTGGTGTAGTATGCAGGGTTGAAGATTTCATCGATCTCCTCTTGAGTGAGGCGTGATGTCACTTCTGGATCTGCTTCGAGAAGCGGTTTGAAGTCTACTTGGTTGTCCCAAGAGTGGGCTGTTTTTGGTTGCACCAAGTCGTAGGCTTGTTCACGCGTCATGCCTTTTTCAATCAAGGTCAACATAGCACGTTGACTAAAAATCAAACCAAACGTAGAGTTCATGTTGCGGATCATATTTTCTGGGAAAACCGTCAAATTCTTGACAATATTTCCAAAGCGGTTGAGCATGTAGTCAATCAAAATGGTCGTATCTGGTGTGATGATACGTTCAGCTGATGAGTGGGAAATGTCACGTTCGTGCCAGAGAGCGACGTTTTCATAGGCCGTCACCATGTGACCACGGATAACACGCGCCAAACCTGTCATGTTTTCAGAACCGATAGGGTTGCGTTTGTGAGGCATTGCTGAAGAGCCTTTTTGCCCCTTGGCAAAGAACTCTTCCACTTCACGTTGTTCTGATTTTTGAAGACCACGGATCTCAGTCGCCATACGCTCGATGGAAGTTGCAATGCTAGCAAGAACTGCAAAGTACTCAGCGTGAAGGTCACGAGGAAGGACCTGTGTAGAAATTTCTTGGGCACGGATACCCAATTTATCGCAGACGTATTTTTCAACGAATGTTGGGATGTTGGCAAAGTTACCAACCGCACCAGAAATCTTACCAGCTTCCACTCCAGCAGCTGCGTGCTCGAAACGCTCGATGTTCCGTTTCATTTCGCTGTACCAGGTCGCCAATTTGAGACCAAAAGTTGTCGGCTCAGCGTGCACACCATGAGTACGACCCATCATGATAGTGAACTTGTGTTCTTTTGCTTTGTCAGCGATGATGTCGAGGAAGTTTTCAAGATCCTTGCGAATGATGTCGTTGGCTTGTTTGTAGAGGTAACCATAGGCAGTATCCACCACGTCAGTAGAAGTCAACCCATAGTGAACCCACTTACGCTCTTCACCAAGCGTTTCAGAAACCGCACGTGTGAAGGCAACCACATCGTGACGCGTCTCCTGCTCAATTTCCAAAATACGGTCGATGTCAAAGTCCGCCTTTTCGCGAATCAAAGCCACATCTTCCTTAGGGATTTCCCCCAACTCAGCCCATGCCTCGTCAGCCAAGATTTCCACCTCAAGCCAAGCACGGTATTTATTTTCTTCAGTCCAAATGTTCGCCATCTCAGGGCGAGAGTAACGGTTGATCATGTTTAAGATACCAAGGGCGACTAGAAAGCGACTGAATTTTAGGAAACCAACAACGGACGTTTACGTCCTAGGCGGATTATCTAAATCCCGAGCTTTCCGCCCGGGTTCAGTTCTGCAAACTAGATGTCCCTTTCCTTTCTATGTTTACAATTAGGAAGTCCGTAGCCCGTATTCAGTATAGAGGATACGGAGCCCTTGTTCCTTTCTGTTTTTAAAATAATTTTTTCGAGAAAAAGATCTGTAACAATAATGTATATTAGAATACTGCAAGAAAAACCAAAATATCATATCATGTTTATGAATTTCTGATTACTCTCCTATACGTAATTGTCTTAATATTGCTTTTGATTGATGTTCCACATCAGGATAAATAAAACCATCAGTTATTCCAAGCATTCTCAACTCATTCAGAATCGATTTTTTCTTTTCTTTTGGAATTCTAAATGTTAAAAGACCTCCAGAATTAGCTTTTAGTTGATATTCTTTGATTGCGTTATCAATCTTTAACTGTACTTCTTCTATTTTTTTGTCTGTTGTATTGAATAATGCCGGGAGAATAAAGAGACCATTCTGGTTAATGATACGTTGTTGTGCTTTTGGAGATCTTACTATTTGACAATTTATAATATCCAAGTAAATTGCATTGGGATAACAGAGACGTTCTCTCGTCATAGCCGCTTGATTTAGTATTTCTACAAAATCTTCCAAAAATTTCTTAATTTCACTCATTAGATAATCTTGGTAATATCTCATATCAAACTCACCCGGTAAATTGCCTAATATATTTTCTGCGTAGTGAGTATCTCCATACCTCCAGTTGATTAAAAATTGAGAAATCTCTTCTTTAACTTCACACTCTAATGCTTTTTCTAAAGTTAATTCGCCAAATTTGTCTCTTGCTGTTTTTAGTATATCTTCCTGTTTTCTAGGTGAGCCATTATTGTCAACAAACTCACCTTTTATTCTGCGATTTATACAAAAAACAGTTCCTGATTTCGCACGATGTTCCATCTCAAGTTCTTCATTACCAAATTGATTTATATTTGCCATTTTTTCAGGAAAATTATCTATATTTGGAGAAAGTACTTCAAAAGATTTCTTTAATTCTTGAATTATACCATCTACCGTTAAAGTTTTACTAAGAACATTTCTTTGATCACCTTTTTCGCCTATATTTTTATGTAAATAATCCATTAAATAGAGGAACTGATTTATTTTCTCCTGATCAACAAAGTTTAAAGCTGTTTTTACTGAAACAGTATGTCCTGTACTATATTTTTCTTTATTTAATTCACTTACGTAAACATGAATAACACCGTCATCCTTAATATCTTTTTCAGCATCTTCACATGCAAAAAACAAAGAAACTAAGGGATTTGAAGATATATCAATATTTCTCGTTACTGCTCCATAATGTTGAATTTCTGCTATAAAATTAAACAATGTATTATTGTCGAGGGAAGAAGAATAACCTAATTCATTTAGGAGTTGCCGATAATACCCTTTTGATCCTTCAAAAATAAGATTTTCATTCCCATTTCGGTACAAGCCAGGAATCGTTTTCTCGTATTCCCTTTGTTCTCCCCTAAAATATATCTTTTTTTTATCTTCAACTTGCATTTCATTAAAGATATAATTAATAAAATCTGAAACTGATTCAATAATTACATATTCTCTATTTCCCATATAACAATACCCTACCAATCAATTCCTTTCCCAAACTCATCCACACTATCCGGCGCATCACTAAACAAAGTCACATGTCCCATTTTGCGGTTGTGCTTCGCTTCTATTTTACCATACATGTGGAGGTGGGCGCTTGGATTTTCTGTGACATACTTTTCAGCGGCCTCGACGTGTTGGCCGAGAACGTTGAGCATAACAGCTGAGGCATGTAGTTTGATAGCTGGCAATGGTGCTCCGAGAACACCCAAGATATGGGTGTCAAACTGGGAGAAGTCACAGGCTTCAATCGAGTAGTGCCCTGAGTTGTGTGGACGTGGGGCGATTTCATTAACAATGATGTCATCAGCAGTCGCAAACATCTCCACGCAGAGAGTTCCAGACAAGTTAAGCTGTTCTGCGATTCGCACTGCCATTGACTTGGCCTTTTCAGCTAGACTTTCTGAAATGCGGGCTGGCACAATAGTTTTTGAAAGGATGTTATTGCGATGGATATTTTCCTGAACAGGGAAGACTGTCACATCCTTGCCATTGCCTGACACGATGACAGAAATTTCAAGGTCAAAGTTGACGAATTCTTCCAAGACACAGTCTGCTGAGTCGGCTAGTGCACGGGCTTCTTCCAAATCTGCTTCTGAGCGAATGACCTTTTGTCCATGGCCATCGTAGCCACCAGTCGCAGTCTTGAGGACATAGTTTTTGGAAGGATCAATATCTGCCAAATCTTGACTTGAAGTCACAACCTTGTAAGGTGCCACAGTCACTTGTGCCTTGTTTGAGAGGAAGTCCTTTTCAAAGATACGGTTTTGTGAAATGCGAAGGAGGTCTGTACCTTGTGGAAGCTGACCGTCTTTGATAACAGCGTCCAAACCGTCAGCGTCTACATTTTCAAACTCATAAGTGAGGACATCGCAACGCTCAGCCAACTGATGGAGGGCAGCCACATCGTTATAAGGCGCCACGATGATTTCCGCTACACGAGAGGCAGGACAATCCTCCGCAGGATCCAGCGCGATGACCTTGTGCCCCATGTAGATAGCAGAAATGGCCATCATCTGCCCCAGCTGACCGCCACCGATAATTCCGATTGTTTTAGATGAGCTCATTTGTAGACTCCTCTGCGATTTTTCCTTGCTCTTCTGCGAAATCTGCCAATGCTGTCGCAATAGCCTGGTCCTCTACTGACAGGAGACGGAGGGCAAAGAGGGCAGCGTTAGTCGCACCTGCTTCACCGATAGCCATTGTCGCAACAGGCACACCGCCCGGCATCTGGACGATAGAGTAGAGCGAGTCCACGCCACTAAGAGCACGTGATTTGACTGGCACCCCAATGACTGGAAGGGTTGTTTTGGCAGCTACCATTCCTGGCAAATGGGCTGCGCCACCAGCGCCTGCGATAATGACCTTGATACCGCGACTACGAGCCTCCTCCGCATGTCTGAACATGAGGTCTGGCGTACGGTGGGCAGAGACAACCTTCTTTTCGTAGACTACACCGAAGCGGTCTAGAACTTCTGCTGTTTTTTGCATAGTTGCCCAGTCGGATTTTGAGCCCATAATAATGGAAATTACTGGTTTCATTTCTTCTCCTTTTTTAATAATCGTCTAATGTAGTGCGGACGTAAGCGACCGCCTATGGCGTTCCATTACTAAAACTGGAGCCTGAGTCTCCAGTTTTCCGCTCCTAGTAGCTTTGCTACTAGGAGTTCCACTACTGCGACGATTATCCTATAGTGGCTCGCTTTCGCTCGCCATGAAAAATTTAGTAGCTGTTAATCTTTTATGGCCTTGCTTCCGATATCTGTTCGGTAAAAGAGGCCTTCTGTATTTTGTTTGTCAAGTTCCTTGTAGATGGTTTCTTGGGCTTCTTTGACGGTGTCTGCTGTGGTGACTAGCATATAAACACGTCCACCGTTTGATAGCAGTGCTCTACTATTTTCCGCGAATTTGGCACCGGCATAGTAAGTGATGATGTCGCCCTCGGTTTTTGCTGGCAATTCAACACCTTTTTCATAATCTAGCGGGTAGCCGTTTGACGCGACAACCACGCCCAGAGTCACACCCTTATCCGTCCAAGTGATGTTTGGCTCCTTGCTATCGAGGATATCCGTGATATTTTGTGCAAAATCGGAGGTCAGACGAGGCAAGATAATTTGTGTTTCTGGATCTCCGAAACGAGCGTTAAACTCGATAACCTTAGGTCCATCTGCTGTCAAGATAAGCCCTGCGTAAAGGACACCAAGATACGGGCGACCTTCTTTGATCATTCCTTCAAGGACTGGCTTGACAATGGTCTCCACAGCTGTATCAACTACACTCTCTGGCAAGTGTGGAACTGGCGCATAAGCTCCCATACCGCCCGTGTTAGGGCCCTTGTCGCCGTCATAGGCACGTTTATGGTCCTGAGCCGTCGGCATGATGTAGAACTTGTCCCCATTGACAAAGGCAAAAAGAGAAAACTCTTCCCCATCAAGGAATTCCTCGATGACCACACGCGCACCTGAATCACCGAATTTATTGTCCAAAAGCATCTCGTGAGCGGCTTCGACTGCTTGCTCAACTGTCTCCGCAACGACGACACCTTTCCCAAGAGCCAAGCCGTCTGCCTTGACGACGATAGGAGCGCCTTTCTCCTCGATATAAGCCTTAGCTTCCTCGAAATCTGAAAATGTGCCATAGGCTGCTGTCGGAACGTCGTATTTGACCATGATTTCCTTTGCAAAATCCTTAGACCACTCCAGCTCCGCTGCAGCCCTAGTCGGACCAAAAGCCTTGAGACCAGCTGCATTGAAATCATCCACAATCCCAGCCGCAAGGGCATCATCTGGACCGATGAAGGTCCAAGCAATATCGTTGGCCTTTGCAAACTCAATCAATTTAGAATGTTCAGAAATAGAGATATCCACTAATTCCAGACCATCCAGAGTCATCCCGTCATTCCCAGGAGCTACAAAAACATTTTCAACGTCTTTTGACTCAATCAACTTCTTAGCAATCGCATGTTCACGACCACCCGATCCGACAATTAACAGCTTCATCTTTCAACCTCTTTTGCGAATTATTTACTAATATTATACCATAAACGTTCGTTTTAATCTAATTATATTTGCGAGTAAAAAATACAACATCAAGTAAACTTACTGAACCGATTTCATTTTTAGCCTTTAAACATTCAATACCGCCTCATTATAAAACAAGGCGGTATTGAGTGCGGAATATCTCTAAAAGTATGTAGAAAAGCTTCATTAGGTATTAAGCTTACCAGCTATAAGAAATATGATTTATTCGTTTCATCCTTATATCGGTTACCTCAAAACAATCCGGCGTAAATATAGCCAAATTGAATCCTTCGGGATTCATAACGCTGCGGAATTCAATTCCTTGATAAATTAATTCTCCAGAAATTGGTTTGGTTAGAGATTTCACAAAATCAGCTATATATTGAGTAGGGATATAATCTAGAATATCATCAGAATTTCTCATTACTCGCCCCATCTCAGAATCAATCTTTTTTAGATTTTTTTTATTAATCGCTAATTCAGCAAGATCATCAATAATACCATCTTGAAAAGGGCTAATTTCAATTATTTTTTTAAAATCAATGACTGTTATTGCAGACTTCAATTTAAAAGTGCCAATACATACATGATCATATAAACCTGTTCTTGTTTCATGTATTGTTGTCGTCTCTGAATCACCTAAATAAAGCATTACAACTCCTTTTGGATTAGCTCTTCCATCGGCTGATTTACCTTTAGGAGGTGCCCCTATCTCTTCTGATTCAAATGGTTTCCCGTCTTTTGAAATCCTGCACCTATAGAACTGTTCTCCTTCTGAATAAGTCTTTTGAATAGCTTCACAATACTTTCTTAGAATGCATTTATTAATTTGATTTGAATGAAAACGATTGTTATATTTAATGTCGTCAACAAAATCTTCCCAACTCTTACTGAACAATGAATGATCTTTTAAATAAATTGAGTCATACATCTGCTTTACTCCAACAGGGTGCGTTAACAATTCAGGACTTTCTTCGAATAGATTTTTACAAATCTCAGAAAGCATTTGGTGAATCTTGAACTCCTCTTTAGTAGTAAATATATTCCAATTTGTAGCTATTTCTGTTTTTAGAAGCGTTTCTTGCCCAACTGGGAAATTTTCTATTTTATCTACTGGAGAAAAAATAGAAACGAGAGAGCTCAAAAATGGAATTAAATAGTCGTCACACTGTGTATCATAAACACAAATATTATTATTTGAACAAATGTCACAGCTAGCTTGCCTTTCAGCTATATTAACTTCGTTTTTTAGAATCTCATCTGCAAAACAATCTTTACAAATTTTCATTCACTGTCTCCACTGATTCGGTCAAGATACTTACTAACTAATTCAATATGATGCATAATGGACAATTTCTTTACTGTGCCAAGTCCTGGATAAGAACCCGTTTTATACAATTTTTCAAATTCATTTATCGCCAGTGTTCTTTCCACTAGGCCCTCGTTGACAAATGTAATTAATTTTTCAAGTGCTTCCTTAAACTTACCAGCTGGGTTTGTTGGATCTTGGTTTGTTTCTGATACAAAATGGTGAATTCTTAGATTTTCATCAGAATCAAAATAAACGATGTGGATAGCAACAGCATAAGGAGCAAAACCTGATTCACTATACTCCTCTCCTACAATGGAATAGTCAGAAAATCCCTTATATTCATCTTCTATAAAATATTTATGATCATCTGAGAAGAATTCATCATCTTTGTATGAATAATCTGTATTTCTTGCTAATTTAACAAAATTGTCACTAATCTTGACTTTATTTCCCTGAACTTCTCTTTTTAGTCTTCCTATTTCTGAAATAAAATTATACGCCGTCTCTTGTTCCCTATAATTTTTATTATATCCTTGTAAATCATCGGGCTTCTTACATACTGTTATTTGTTTGCCAATATCTGCAATAGACTTAAAATTTTCTTCTAAACTATAATCCTTACTCATCAACGAAACATAATAAAAATTCTCACTTTCATCAATCAAACTATCCAATCGAGTAGCAAGATTACTTTTAGAAAAATCGCTATATTCCTCCAAAAAAGATCCTACACCTGGATTCATTACAATAGAACATTTCTGCCTCTTATCTTTAAAACCCTCCAAAGTACTTACCAGTGTAGGAGATAATCTTACCGGTTCAATAATTGGAATTACAGCGCTTCCTAATTTATTATTTTCTAACAATTCTCTAAGAGCAATCAACTCATACTGTCTTCCTCTCAAATACGGAAAATACATATAAATACTCCTTTATTCATTTAAAAACTGCTTTAATGCCTTAAAATCCTTAGGTTTAAAATTCATGAAATACACCAAAAATTTAAGCTCATAAGGAACATCTGCAAATAAATCTTTATCTATTGAATTCCTCTTCTTCAATTCCAAAAGAAAATCCGAATAAAACTGTTCCAATGGAATCTTTTTGGTTAATAATTTACAAACGTCATAATACTCAAATTGAGACACATCTGGTAACGAATTAAAATGTTTCTCAATAATGTTTTCATATTCCCCCTTACGAAGTATTTTAAAAATTATTTCCCTATCTAAATCAGTATTGTACTTCTCTGGTTTAATTATTGTTTTAATTTTGCTGTTTCTTTGGAGCACATAAAGACCTACAGGTTTTTTTAACAACTTAATTTTCTCCAAAGCTAAATTTACATTTTTTTCATGAGTAACAATTGCAACATGATTAAATGCTCTATAGTATTCTGTGATTTGATTTTCTAACCTGTCAAAATTATCAAATTCAGTTTTGATTTCATATACCACAGCTTTTCCATTTATTAAAATAAAATCTGGTTTTGCATTTCCAACAGGTATTTCAGTCAAAGCAGTAGTAGTATTTATACTATGTACCCCTAATAATAATTTATTTAACAACGTATTTTTATAAAAATATTCATTTCTATACGATTGAGAGAGTTTCATATAAGTATTTTGAATTATAGACAAATTATTTCCTAATTTATGATGTTGCGATACACACTCAAAAATTGGATCTTTTTTATTTTGTACGAGGTTTTTTATAGTATTTCTGGAAAAAAATCTATTTACTAAATAATTTTTTTTAATTTCCAAATTAATCCCCTCCTTAATTTCGCCCTTCTAACATTCATTATATCAAAAAAATCTACTTCTAACACGATTTCTCATAACTTTATTTATCACCTTTATTCTAAAATTATGATGTTTTTCTAACTTATCAACAAGTTTCGTTTCTCATAATTTTTTATTAATCTATTACTTAATTTCAAAAAAGGAAAGAAACTGTTTTCTTCCCTTTTATTTTCTTAATGTCTAAAATGTCTCACGCCTGTAAAGACCATAGTCAAGCCGTATTTATCAGCCGCTTCGATGGACTCTTGGTCACGGACCGATCCACCTGGCTGGATGATAGCCTTGATACCTGCTTTGGCGATTTCTTCCACGTTATCCGCAAATGGGAAGAAGGCATCTGAAGCAAGAACAGCACCGTCCAGACGATCCTTGGCTTGGTCGATGGCAATACGAACAGAGGCCACACGGTTGGTTTGACCAGGGCCAACACCAAGTGTCATATGGTCGTTGGTTATGATGATTCCGTTTGATTTGACGTACTTGATAGCCTTCCAAGCGAACTCAAGGGCAGTTGCTTCTGTCTCAGTTGGTTGGCGCTTGGTCACAACTTGCCAGTCAGCCGGACTTTCCTTGATCACGTCTTGGTTTTGCACGAGAAGTCCACCGACAACACCAGTATATTCTGCTTCCACTTCGCTAGCGTCTTGGGCATCAAATGGCAAAGCAAGGATACGCAAGTTTTTCTTTTTATTAGTCAAAATAGCTAGCGCCTCATCCGTATAGCTTGGTGCGATGATGATCTCGAGGAAAACGCCGTGCATCTTCTCAGCTGTCGCAGCATCCACCTCACGGTTGAGAACGACAATCCCACCGAAGATAGACACTGGATCAGACTCATAAGCATAATCCCAAGCAGTTTCGATGTCATCTGCCTGACCGATACCGCACGGGTTCATGTGTTTGAGAGCCACAACGGTTGGACGGTCTTTGAAGTCACGGATAATACGAATGGCAGCATCCGCGTCACGGATATTGTTGAAGGACAATTCCTTACCGTTAAGCTGTTTGGCTGAAGCAATGGAGTAATCTGTCGGCAAAGCTTTTTGATAGAAGTCCGCATCCTGTTGAGGATTTTCCCCATAGCGCATGGCTTGCTTGAGGTCATAGGTCAAAGTGAGTTTTTCAGGTTTACTTTCGCCCACTTGAGCTGTGAAATACTCTGCAATCAAAGCATCATAAGCTGCTGTGTGACGGAAAACCTTGGCTGCCAAACGTTGGCGAGTTTCGTAAGTCGTTTCACCATTGGCTGACAACTCGTCCAAAACCACAGCATAGTCAGCAGGGTCTACCACAACTGTCACGCTAGCGTGGTTTTTAGCCGCTGAACGAAGCATGGATGGCCCACCGATATCGATGTTTTCAACCGCATCAGCGTACGTCACATCTGGTTTGAGAATCGTTTCCTTGAAAGGATAAAGATTGACAACTACAAGATCGATGAGCTCAATCTTATTGTCCTTAGCCGCTTCCAAGTGGCTATCCAAGTCACGACGAGCAAGAAGCCCTCCGTGGATATTTGGGTGGAGAGTCTTGACACGACCGTCCATCATTTCTGGGAAGCCCGTCACATCATCAATTGCAATGGTCTCCACCCCAGCATTATCAAGGGTAACCTTTGTCCCACCTGTCGAGATAATCTCCCAACCGAGTTTTTTAAGTTCTTGGGCAAATTCAACAATGCCCGCTTTGTCTGAGACGCTGATTAAGGCCTTTTTCGTCATTCTATTCCTCTTTCTTTAGATCCAAGCGCATAGCGACTTCGTTATTTTCTTCTATAAATTCCGTTTCCTGAAAACCCAGACTAGTCAACAGGTGCTTCATTTTTTCATTTCCAACCACATAATCTGCGGCAATATGACTGCAAGCTCTATCCATCTGAGCCCCTTTGATTAGAACTTCCAAGGCTTTTCGACCATAACCTCTTCCTTGGTACTGCTGACCAATCATTATCCGCCAGATAAAGTATTCCGCTTCATCCTTGTCTATTTCTAGCAGGAGAAAGCCAACCACTTGCTTATCCCAATAGATTGCCATCGGAAACACATCTTCGTTTTTCCGGTAGAGCCATGCATCAGCTAAAGAGCGCACATTTGGAGCTACGAAACGTGCTCGTTCATCAGCTTCTGATATTTTCAAATCCAGCACTGCCTGAAAACTGCTCTCATCTACCAATTTCAGTTCAATCATTTTTTCTCCTAGCAAGATTGCGCAATCAAAACTTGATTTACCTCTTACCTTCTCTCCACTCCCAAGTTATCCAACACCTCTGGATACAACTTGTACTCAGCCTCATGAATGCGAGCTTCAAAGCTATCCATGGTATCATCAGCTAGTCGTGGTACGCGTACTTGTTTGATGACCTTGCCTGTATCCACACCCGAGTCCACCCAGTGAATGGTCACGCCAGACAGGTCTACGCCAGCATTCCAAGCGTCCTCAATTCCATGAGCTCCTGGAAATTCGGGCAGGTAGGCTGGATGGATATTGATAATACGCCCCTCATAGGCTCCAAGTAAGGTTGGCCCAACGATTTTCATGTAGCCTGCTAGACAAACCAAGTCAATCCGATGTTCTTCCAAGAGTTCGACAAGAGCTGCTTCGTAGTCCGCCTTGTTCTCAAACTCCTTGAGTTCAAAAGCATAGGACAGGACGCCGAGCTTGTCTGCACGTTCCAGCACATAGGCGTTACGATGGTCTGAAAAGACAAACTCCACCGGAAACTCTTCGGCAATCACCTGAAAATTTGAGCCGTTACCAGAGGCAAAAACCGCTATTTTTTTCATTTGATGATGACACTTTCGTTTTCTTTCTTGACGATGCGACCAATTTCATAAACTGGTTCATCCAGCAATTCCTTGACTCGACCTACATTTTCAGGGCTAACTGCCAGCATGAGTCCCACACCCATATTGAAGATTTCAAACATTTCCTCATGCTTGATTTTACCGTATTTTTCAAGGGCTTTGAAAATCGGGAGGACTGGAACTTTGCTTTCCTCAATCTCAGCAGCCAGGTCATCCGCAAACATACGAGGGACATTCTCGATAAATCCGCCACCTGTGATGTGGGCAATGCCGTTGACTAACTCTTCCTTGATGAGTGGCAAGACATCCTTGACATAGATACGAGTTGGCTCAAGAAGGACTTCCTTGAGTTTCTTGCCTTCCAATTCTGGTAAGACTTCCTCACCCGTGTAGTCGGCAAAAACACGGCGAACCAGAGAGTAACCATTTGAGTGAATCCCACTTGAAGCAAGTCCGAGAAGAACATCACCTTCAGCTACTTTTGAACCGTCTATGATTTGAGATTTTTCAGCTACGCCGACCACAAATCCAGCCAGATCGTAATCATCTACGCCATACATACCAGGCATTTCAGCCGTTTCCCCACCGATGAGAGCAGCGCCTGCCTGCACACAACCTTCTGCCACACCAGCAACGACTTGTTCTAGTTTAGCTGGTTCATTCTTGCCGGTCGCGACGTAGTCAAGGAAGTAAAGAGGCTCCGCACCTGCAGCGATGATATCATTGACACACATAGCCACACAGTCCTGCCCGATGGTATCGTGCTTGTCGTACTTGATAGCCAGCATGAGCTTGGTTCCGACACCGTCAGTCCCTGAAATCAAGACGGGCTCTTTGACACCTGTTTTTGAGAGGTCAAACATGCCACCAAAACCACCAAGAGCTCCCATAACACCTGCACGCTCCGTACGAGCCACATGCTTTTTAATCCGTTCAACAACTTCATAACCCGCTTCAACATCCACACCAGACTGCGCATAAGCATTTTTATTCGTCATTTTATTCATTCCTTTTCTTTAATGGAGAGTCTTTATCCGTCTATTTGTAGAAACTGGTCTTTTCTTCCAAACTTCTACGATAGTCTTCTTCATAGTCGTAGAGAGGTGTTGGGTAGTCGCCGTCAAAGTAAGCGACACAGAGACCACCATTCGGCGCATCTGTTTCAATACCAATCGAATCAATCAAGCCATCAATCGAAAGATAGGTCAGGCTATCCGCACCAATGATTTGGCGAGTCTCTTCGACTGTATGATTGGCCGCAATCAACTCCTGACGCGTCTGGATATCAATTCCATAGAAACATGGATAAGCTAGCGCAGGGCTCCCAATAGCAACATGAACCTCAGACGCACCTGCTTCTTTCAAAAGCTGAACGATACGGCGGGAGGTTGTCCCGCGAACAATGGAATCATCAATCATGACCACACGTTTGCCTTTGACAACGCCCGAAACAGCAGACAGTTTCATCCGCACCCCTTGCTCCCGCAATTCCTGAGTCGGTTGGATAAAGGTACGTTGGGTGTATTGGTTTTTGATCAGTCCCATTTCATTTGGCAGACCAGATTCTTCTGCAAATCCCATAGCTGCGCTGAGTGAGGAATTTGGCACACCGACCACAATATCTGCTTCGTGCTTGAACTCACGCGCTAATTGAGCCCCCATACGTTTGCGAGCTGTATGGACATTAACACCATGGATATTAGAGTCAGGACGGGCAAAGTAGATATACTCCATAGAGCAGATCGCCAACTGGGTATCATTCGTATAGCTATCGTACTGAATCCCATTGTCATCCACAATCACAATTTCCCCTGGTTTCACATCACGAATCCACTCGGCACCAATGACTTCAAAAGCACAGGTTTCTGACGAAACGACCACCGCTCCGTTTGCCATTTTCCCAATAGAAAGTGGACGAAAACCATTAGGATCAAGCGCAGCAATCAACTTGTCCTCAAACAGCAGGATATAAGCAAATCCACCTTTGACAAGGCTAAGCGCCTCTTTGATTTTGCCCATCAAGTTGGGATTGTGACTCCGACGAATGAGGTGAGCCAAGATTTCCGAGTCCGAAGTTGAACTGAAAATAGCTCCTCTTTGTTCCAATTCTTGCTTGAGCGATTCGGCATTGGTCAAGTTTCCGTTATGAGCAAGTCCAAACTGCATATCATGAAAGCGGAAGAGGAAGGGCTGAATGTTATCCACAGAAGCTTCGCCAGCAGTCGCATAACGCACATGCCCAATCGCGCTCGTTCCTGTCAATTTATCCAAATTAGCAGGATTTCTGAACACTTCTGATAAAAGCCCCATATCACGATGGCGCTTCAATTGCCCCTGATCATTGGAGAGGATTCCTGCCCCCTCCTGACCACGGTGCTGAAGACTGTGGAGACCAAAATAGGTCAATTTAGCAGCATCTGGATGTCCCCAGATACCGAAAACACCACATTCTTCATTAAGAGATTTTACTTCGTATGTCATTTTATATACCTTTTATTTCCCTGTGAAATAACGCACAGCCGACGCGAACAGGTGCTGGTCTTTATTTCCTGGGATGTTTTGGAAGAGACCGTCTTCATAACGTTCTGAGTGGCCCATCTTACCAATGATTTGACCATTCTTGCTGGTAATTCCTTCGATGGCATTTACCGAACCATTCGGATTGTACTTAGAATCCATACTTGGTTTGCCGTCAAAGTCAACGTATTGGCTAAAGATTTGACCATTGTCACGGAGCTCTGCAAATTCCTCAGCCGTCACGACAAATTTCCCTTCACCGTGCGATACTGGGATGGCATGGATATCGCCCACTTGTACTCCAGCCAACCATGGCGAGTTGGTATTGGCAATCCGAGTTTCCACCATCTTGGCCACGTGCTGGTTAGCATCATTGTAGAAGAGAGTTGGACTAGTACTGTTAGCATCCTCAAAGTTTCCGTATGGAAGAAGACCTGATTTGACAAGAGCTTGGAATCCGTTACAGATACCGATAATCAAGCCACCACGAGCGATAAAGCTATCAATCGCAGCACGCACTTTTTCATTAAGAAGGATATTGACAATAAACTTAGCTGATCCATCCGGCTCATCCGCAGCTGAGAATCCACCTGCAAAGAAGAGAATGTTTGCCTTGCCGATATTGTCAACCATGGTTTCAACCGACTTGACAATAGTCTCTTCATTCAAGGTCACAAATGGCACCAAGTTGACCTCTGCACCTTCTTTTTCGAAGGCCTTTGCTGAATCATATTCTGAGTTGGTTCCTGGGAAGACTGGGATGTAAACCACAGGTTTTTCAATGGTTTCCTTGGCTTTGATGACTGCGTCAGAAGCGACAGCTGGAACTTCTTCCAGTTCTTTAGCTTGGGCAAATTCAGTAGGGTAAACTTCTTCTAGTTTTCCTTGAAAAACACTGTCAAGTTTCTGTCCATCTAGCTTCACACCGTTGACAATCAGTGTAAAGTCTGCTTTTGTTTGTCCAATTTTCTCTACTCCAGTAATCTCTTCAGGAGATGTGAAGACAAATCCGCCTAATTGAGCTGTCAAAGAACTTTCAAATTCAGGCAAGGTCACCTCTGCACCAATATGGTTCCCAAAAGTAGCAAGGACCAAGCTTTCAAGGACACCGCCATATTTAACAGCTGATGCAGATGTTACTTTGTGTCCAGCTTGGATAGCTTCAAATTGAGCAAAATTAGACTTGATAAGATCAAAGTCAATTTCTTGTGCTAGAGCTTGACCTGGGATGTAGTAGATGTTTTCACCAGCAGTCTTGAACTCAGGAGAGAGGACCTTACGGCTATCTGCCGTCGTCACCCCAAAGGCAACCAAGGTTGGCGGTACAGTCAATTCTTCAAAAGTACCAGACATAGAGTCCTTACCACCGATAGATGGCAAGCCAAGCTGGATTTGTGCTTCGATAGAGCCTAGGAGAGCTGCTACTGGTTGACCAAAACGCTCTGCTTGCTTGTCCATGCGCTCGAAGTACTCTTGGTAAGAGAAGCGAGCCTTAGACCAGTTGGCACCAGCGGCAACCAAACGAGCAGTTGCTTCAATTACTGCATAGGCAGCACCGTGGTATGGAGACCATTCTGCCACATATGGATTGAATCCTTGAGCCATGACTGACGCAGTGTGAGTTACACCGTGTTGAACTGGCAATTTCTGCACAGATGCCTCAGTTGGTGTGAGTTGGTAGCGACCACCAAGTGGGTGATTGACCGTTGAACGACCGACCGAACAGTCAAAGATGGTTTGCAAGCCTTTTTGACTCGCATGGTTAAGATCAGACAGAACCGCAAAGGTATCTGATTCAAGCGTGTCAACGCTTGTTGTTCGTTCTTCTGGAAGTTCGACGTCCTTATCCACTACTTTGGCATCAACGACTACGCGCACACCGTTTGTATCAAGGAAACGACGTTCCAAGTCAACAATGGTTTCACCATTCCAATGCATGACAAGATTTGGTTTTTCAGTCACTGTTGCCACAACAACAGCGTCAATATTTTCTTTATTACATTCTGCAACGAAGGCATCTACGTCTTCAGGACGCACCACAACTGCCATCCGTTCTTGTGATTCAGAGATGGCAATTTCTGTACCATTCAAGCCTTGGTATTTAAGAGGAACCTTGTTGAGGTCGATTTCAAGACCATCTGCCAATTCACCGATAGCCACACAGACACCACCTGCTCCAAAGTCATTGGATTTCTTGATGAGACGAGTGACATCTCCATTACGGAAAAGACGTTGAATCTTGCGCTCTTCGATGGCATTCCCTTTTTGAACCTCAGCACCAGCAGTCTCCACAGACTCAACTGTTTGAACCTTAGAAGACCCTGTCGCACCACCGACACCGTCACGTCCAGTCTTACCACCGAGCAAGATAATTACGTCACCAGCTTCCGGTTTTTCACGGACTACATTGCCCTTAGGAGCAGCACCAACAACGGCACCAAGTTCCATGCGTTTAGCTACAAAGCCTGGGTGGAAATATTCACGAACGTAAGTCGTTGCAAGACCAATTTGGTTACCATATGAAGAATAACCGTGAGCCGCTGTCTTCGAAATGACTTGTTGTGGCAATTTCCCAGCGCGAGTTTCCGAAATCGGAGCTGTAATATCACCAGCGCCTGAGATACGCATAGCTTGGTAAACGTATGAACGCCCTGACAATGGGTCACGAATAGCCCCACCGATACAAGTAGCCGCCCCACCAAATGGCTCAATTTCCGTTGGGTGATTGTGGGTTTCGTTCTTGAACATGAGGAGCCAAGGTTCCTTGACACCATCAACGTCCACTTTGATTTCAACCGAACAGGCATTGATTTCGTCAGACACTTCCATATCGTCCAAACGACCATTAGCACGCTCATAACGACCAAAAATAGTCGCCATATCCATCAAGGTTTGTGGCTTTTCAGACCGACCTAGTTCCTCACGCATGGCAATATACTTGTCATAAGTCGCTTGCAATTGTTTTTGAAATTTAGAAGCTGAAAAGTCGATCTGTTTCAACTCGGTCTCAAAAGTCGTATGACGGCAGTGGTCAGACCAGTAAGTGTCCAAAACCTTGAGCTCTGTTTCCGTCGGCACGCGCCCGATTGACTTGAAGTAGTCTTGGATAAAGAGCAGATCATCCACTTCCATGGCCATCCCTTGCTCTGCCTTGTAGCGAGCAAAGTCTTCTGCCGTATAGCTTTCAAAGAAAGTCAATTTAGGAATGGTCTTGTCCGACTCAGAAAATTCCTGCTTGGCAATCCCAGTCGTGATGTCCTTGAAACGAGAATCAACTGGGTTGAGCAGGTAGTTCTTGACCGCTTCCAACTCAGTCGCATCAATATCTTTATTAACCAGATAAAGTTGGGCTGTGTTGACTGTCACATCACTCGAACTCCCCAGCAAAAGCAAGGCTTCCTGTGACGAAGCTGCACGCTGGTCAAACTGTCCTGGCAAGCTTTCAATGGCAAAGAAAGCATAGTTAGCAAGATCCGCTTGCACAGCTGATTCATCCAAGACATGATCCGTCACCTGCTCAGAGAAGATGTGTTTTTCCGCAGGTGCAAACAAGTCCTCTGCCAAATCAAAGACATCATAAACCTGCACAATGCGAATACTTTTCAAAGTTGACAATCCCAAGTTGTGCTGGAGCTCCCTTACCAAACTCTCTGATTTAACCTGAAAATCAGCCTTTTTTTCAACAAAAATACGTTTATCCATCAATTCTTATTCCTTTATTTCAGCTCTTGCAATGTTCCCAACGACTTCTAGGTTGTTATTTCAAACCCTGCAACTTTTCCCAGACAATCTCGTAAACATCTGTCAATTCACCTAGTCCCCGACGAAAAACATCCTTGTCCATGTGGTTGCCATCTGCATCCCACAAACGGCAGTTATCTGGTGAAAACTCGTCTGCCAAGATAATCTTACCATCTTTGTCAAATCCGAACTCTAGCTTAAAGTCAATCAATTTAAGACCAATCTCAGCAAACCAAGCTTTCAAGAGCTCATTGATACGACGGGTTTCTTCCTTCAAGTAAGCAATCTGCTGGTCATCCGCAATTTTAAGGAATTTCACATGCTCGTCATTGATAAAGGGATCATCCAAATCATCATTTTTATAGTAAAATTCGACAATCGGAGTCTCAAATGCGATACCTTCTTCGACGCCAAAACGTTTTGAAAAGGAACCAGCCGTGTAGTTGCGGAGCACAACTTCCAAAGGAATAATCTCAACCTTTTTATTGAGCTGTTCCGTGTTTGAAAGTTTCTCCACAAAGTGAGTCGCTACACCAGCCGCATTTAATTTCTCAAAAATAAAAGATGAAATCTGATTATTCAAGACTCCCTTACCTGCAATCTGCTCCTTCTTGACACCGTTGAAGGCAGTTGCCTGGTCCTTGTAAGTTGAAATAATGAGATTTTCATCCTCAGTTGTATAGATATCCTTGGCTTTTCCCGAATAGATCAGTTGTTTTGACATTTTAAAGTTCGCCTTTCGTATTACTTGAGCACATTCTACCACAAAACAAACAAAAATTCAAGATTTTTACGAACTATTAACAAAATGGCACTTGTTGCGTAAAGAAAAAACTGCAAAACACCTTTGTCTTACAGTTTTTCAATCAGTTATCTCTAAAAAAAACAATCATTATTCTCTGTTCAAAAATTGATCCCAAAAATAACGGAGATAGCTTTTCTTCCCTGTAATCATCTGCAGGCGGCCTTCTAAACCATAGCGAAGTGTTGCAGCCTGCTCAGAAGTCAGATGGGTCTCCGCCTCAATTTTAAAGAAATTTCCTTGTTCAGTCTTTGTAGCTGTCGCATCGATACTTGTAATCGTGGAATCCAGGAAAATTTGATTCTTGGCATCATTAGTCGTAGTATAACGGACAGAGTCCCCAATCTTGACTCTAGCAACATCTTTTGAACTGAGATAGGCTGTGAGTTTGGTTTTTCCTTCTTTTTCCAAGGATGGGTAGAGTTGGGCTAGCAGGGTTCCTTCTGCGACCATCGTAGATTCACTGGTCTCAGGATTGAGGTGAAGCACCCCATCCTCACTTGCTGTAATCTTCCCTTTATCTAGGAGACCTCCCTGTACCTTCTTACCCGATTCCGCCTCCAAAATTTTCTGATCTAGAAGAGTTAATTCCTGGCCAACTTTGACTAAGTGCTGAGACTTGAGCGATTCCAGTTGACTATCCAGTCCCGTTGCGTGGGCCTGCTGAGCCCCAGAACCCGCATACTGTACACGATACGTAGCTAGACTAGACTCTAGCTGGGCAATTTGTGCATCCACTTGCGCAATAACTTGCGATTTAGCTTGCGGATCTTCTTCACCTTGATTTTTATAGGTCTGGTAAAAAGAGTAGGCTGGATTCTGACTATCCAGTTGAGCTCCGGTTTCAATCGCTGACTTTGCTGTTTTGTAATCTCGAATTTTATCCTCTGTTTGGCTGATAAGATTGCCAATCTCGGCCTGGCTCTGACTTGCTGCCGCATTTTGAGAAGAGATGCTGGCATTTTGCTGAGAAACATTACTTCTAAGACTACTAGCTTGGCTGAGATAGTCTCGAAACATCTCCTGATAACCAAACTTATCTGCTTCTGGAAATTGATCACTCCCCTCTTTCAAACTGGATTGCAAATACCCCAACTGCTTTTTTTGATCCTTTAACATCTCCAATTGACTGGCATATGCCTCAACCTGGACAGCCTCCGCCCCTTGCTGGTACTGAACGAGGAGTTCCCCCTGCTTGACTAGTTTGTTTTCTTCCAGATAATTTGCCACAATGCGTTGATTGCTAGTCGACTGGATATTGGCAATGATCCGACTAGGTTCGACAGTCGCTCGGGTAGACAAACTAATCTCCTTCTCTGCAAAAACTGCAAATCCTAACAGAAATACGAGCAGAAGTGACATAGGTAAAATCACCCGACTGGAAAAATTATGATAACGACGATTATAAAACTCCGCACTTTCTAAAAATTCTGGTTTCATCCTCTCCTCTTTCTAGCTATTCACCAAATGGGCGTAAAAGCCATCCTGTGCAAGCAAGTCTGCATGGGTACCCTCTTCGACAATCTTGCCCTGATTCAGAACAACAACCTTTTCTGTCCGCTCAGCAATGGTCAAGCGGTGGGCAATGAAAATCAAGGTCTTGTCTAAAGCCATGAGATTATCGACAATCCGCTTTTCTGTCAAGATATCCAGACTACTAGTCGCCTCGTCCAATATCAGAACAGGCGCATCCGTTAAGAGAGCACGCGCCAAAGCAATTCTCTGCCGTTGCCCCCCAGAAATACCTGCCCCATCCGAAGTCAATTCTGTCTGGTAATTCAGGGGCATCCGCTCGATATCCTCCCGAATCTCAGCCAATTCGACTGCTCGTAGGATATCTTCCTGTGTCGTCCCCTCCTTGGCTCCAAGGAGCAGATTCTCCAAAATCGTTCCGTTAAAGACATAGGGCTGTTGAGGTAGATAGTTGATGTACTGGCGCAAGGCCTTTTTGTCAATCTGATTAAGATTGACACCACCCAGACTAATCTCTCCCTGACTAGGGTCGTAGAAATTAACCATCATCTTGGCCAAGGTCGTCTTACCTGACCCTGAAATTCCCACAAAAGCTACCTTAGCACCTTGCGGAATGGTCAAATTGATATCCGACAAGACGTCACGACCATAGCCATACTTATAGTGGACTCGCTTAAAGGTCATATCTCCATTCATCATGCTCAAATCTTCGACTGTTTTCTGCTCCTCAAACTCCGAAGCTACTAGATAAACCTCGTTAAGACGGTTATTGGCGACCTGTGCTGTCTGAAGCTTGGTTTGCAGGTTGATAATATTTTCCAAAGGATTGGTAAAGTAAACAAGCAAAGTATTATAGGTAATCAACTGGCCCAAACTCATTTTTCCATCCATGACGAGTACTGCTCCCATCCAGAGAACACCAACATTGAGCAAAAGCTGGGCAACTTTTTTCAGAGCCTTTTGCTGGCTTTCTGCTCGACTATAGGTAAAAGACTTTTTCAGATAAGTTACAAATTCCTTATCAATCTTTTGATAGCGTGAACTTTCACTAGTCAAAGACTTAATGGTCTCAATACCGTTGATGTCCTCGATGATAGAAGAAGATAGAACCGCATTGGCTTCCATAGTATCCCGATTCATCTTTTCAAAAGGCTTCATAAAGGCAAAGATAATCACTGTATAGATAGGAAGCGCAAGTAGACTAATGAAAAAGAGCGTCATATTTTGTGAAAACAAGACCAGCGAGATAATCAAAATCGTCGACACATCTAGGAAAATCGACAGAATGGTCGATGCCAGCGCATCGATGATACTGTTGGCATCTGTAAAACGAGACACGATTTCTCCTGTCCTGCGTGTCGCGAAAAAGGACATCGGCAGATGAAAAACATGCTTGATGTAGGACAAAATCACATCGATGGACAACCGTTGACCCAGAACAAGTAAGAGATATTCCTGCGCATAAGACAAAATTTGCTGGAGGATATAGACGATGACCAGCCCAATAGAGATAATACCCAGTGTCGAGCGCATCTGGTCTGGTACGTAACTATCAATGATGGACTGAAGATAGTAGGAACCCACGATATTGATCAAGGTCACCAAGAGTGTCGCTAGGACGATATTGGTAATCAAGCCCCGCTGTTTGAGCAAAATTGGCAAGAAGGATAGGAGCCCCTGTTTTTTCTCCTTATGGGGTTTATAGTCTGGAGACGGAGCCATAAAGAGACTGACTCCTGTCCATTCTTGCGCAAATCGCTCACGGGAAATCTTGGTCAGCTTGACACCAGGATCCGGATCAGCGATATGAATATGCTTTTTATCCTGACCTATCACCACATAGTAGTGGAGCAACTTCCCTTCCTTGAGCACATGAGCCACAAAAGGAAAGGTCAAATCTGGCAAATCAAAGAGCGTCATATCCGCCTTGATAGCCCGCGTCTCAAATCCAATCTCCTCTGCCACCTTTACAAGTCCCAAAGCGGTCGTCCCATCCATGGTCGTCTTGGCTAACTCTCGTAGATGAGCCAAGGAGTAATAACTACCGTAGTAACCAAAGACCATAGCCAAAGAAGCCACGCCACAATCCATCTGATCCACCTGGGGACGATAGTGCCTTTTCCTAAATTTCATATCTTCTCCTTTTTCTAACAATCTCTTTAAAAATTTGTAAGATTATTTTAACCAAATAAGGATAAAAACAGGAGAATATTCCCAAATAAACCATTTTCGCGCCTAAAACGCACTTTAAAAAGCATAAACTATCATTTAAATGTAAAAAAGCAGAACAAAAGTTCTGCCTGTTTAAAGTAACCGTTAAAAAATGAACGTCCAGAAATAAACTATTCTGAAATGATATTCTCTTTACTTCTATAAAGTGAGATAAATGTCATCAAAAATAATGAAATCGTAGGTATATCAAAACATTCAAACCACGTAGGTAGATTTATTTTGTTTACATCAGCCACAATTCTAATCATTAGATAAGCTATAGAGCTAAACAATACAATAAACTCTGACCAAGCTTTTTGTAGTAATTGAACAACTTTCATCTCAAACTCCGATCTGATGGTTCATCAATTTCCAATCGTACTTTCTTTTGTTTTGTACTTGTATCCTACATAAAACAGACCAAGCAGAATTGGATAGGTTTCTGGATAAAACAGAGTATTGATCGGATTTTTCATAATCAAATACGTTGCGATATAAAGAATAATCGATACGACAAAATACCCCTCAGCAAATCCTAATAAGATTTTTTTCATAGCAGACTCCTATTTAACTGATAAGAAAGGCGGGAAACTCCGCCATTTACATGCACAAAATCCTTTCCATTCAGATTCATCATTTATAGTTTCGATTATTTTTCTTCAAATTCTTACAAAAAATACCAAAATAACCTGCAGCAATCAAACCTATTAAACTCCATTGCCAATCAAAAGATACTAGCGAACCCGTACGAATTAGATGAAGCGTAAGATTAAGACCTATTCCTAACAAAGGAAGTATAGTGGCTAGCTTAGGTAACAATGTATTGAGATTTAGGTTACGATTCATAGTTAATTTACTTCTATATTTAGATTAACGTCTACTTCCTAGATAACGCCCATACATATAAGCAGCTACTCCTAATACACCCCAAGCTATTGCTGTGGAAGTAGTGACAATGAAGCCTCCTTCAGTAAGAGCCAAATCTTCTTCTGTCATGATATCAAATTTTTTATCCATTTCTTTCATTTTTCTCTCTCCTTTTTAAATAATACTGGCTAATCCAATAGCTACTCCAACCAAAATCCCTACTATTCCTAAATTAGTTCTTATTTCATTGATAATAACTAAAAGATGACTATTCAATAGCAGTTGCCATACACTAAAAATAGTTCTCTTTAAACCTTGTCTTTAGCTAAATCCAAGTAACTCATCATCAAAATAAGGATCGGAACAACTAATTCTGTTTGGAAATATTTTTCAACATTAAAGGTGATTACATTTAAATCTCCCAATATGCAAAGCACTCCAAAAATAATTAGAACTGCTCCCATTACATTTTTTAGATTTTTCATACAAGTCTACTTTTATCCAAATTTACGTTTTAAATCTTGACCAATTAATCGACCACCAAGGAAAATTGCTACTCCTCCAGCAATCGTGGCTATGGTAATTAATCCACCTTCTGTATTCATCAATTCTTCTTCTGTCAATTCTGTCCATTTATTTAAATTCATTTTTTCTCTCCTTATTACATAAAATAGCCCCAAGCAATACCACCAATTAGTAAGACACCTCCTACAACTACAGCGGTAACCGAGCCCCCATTCACATCCGTCAACTCTTCTTCTGTAAGAGTTACAAAGTTCTGTTCCATGTTGTCAAAATTTGTCATTTGTTTTCTCCTTTATTTTTAGTTTACGGTTTCTAGGCTTTAAACCATTTTAAAAACCAGAATGGGTAAATTACTGAAATCATTTCCTTATCTCCTTCCTTTTCTTCTCACTTATCTATTCGAGAAGTGATTTAAAATGAACAGGTAAATTTCATTTATTTTAAATACCATTTGATAAACCATGGCAATAAGATTGGTAAATACATCGCGTAGTCTCCTTCCTTTTCTTCTTACCTATCTATTCGAAAAACAATTCGAAAATGAACAGCTATTTTACTTTTATTTTAAAAACCACTTAATGAACCAGGGATAAAAACCGGTAACATACATAAACGTTCCTCCTTTTTCTTTCTCGTCTCTTTATTCGCAATTTCTACTAAAAATTTTAACGTTTTTCTTTTTTCTGCAAATAAAAAACAACATGACTTGCATGTTGCTTTCGGCTATATTTTACCTTTAATGATTTCGATTACATCTGTTACACTTTGAAGTTGATCGATTTCCTCATCAGTGATTTCGATACCAAATTCATCTTCTAGTGTCAAGACAAACTCCATCAAATCCACTGAGTCCGCATCTAGATCGTCTTTCAAACTCAAGGCCTCTGTTACGGCAAAGTCTTCTCCCTGTCGCTCTTGGATAATGGTTACAATACGGTCAAAAATTTCTTTTTCTGTCATCTTTTTTATTCTCCTGAAAATTCACGCGCAGTTTGAGCAACTACGTCTGTTTCTAGCATGGTACGAATCTGACGAATCGTACTGTACACAGCATTGGCATCACTTGAGCCATGAGTTTTTACAACTGGCGCCTTGACGCCAAACAAGACTGCTCCTCCAACATCTGAATAGTTGAGCTGTGTCTTCAACCCCTTAAGACTATCCTTGAGAAGTAGAGCACCTAGCTTCGCTCGAAGACCACCACCTGTAATAGCTGTCTTGAGCAAGCCCATAATTCCCATGGCTGTCCCTTCAATGGATTTGAGAACAGCGTTTCCCGTGAAACCATCTGTTACGACAACATCCGCAACGCCATTCATCAGATCACGCGCTTCCACGTTTCCGACAAAGTTCAAACTTTCATCAGCTACTAACAAATCGTATGTTTCCTTACGAAGCGGATCTCCCTTGCTGCTTTCTGTTCCATTGTTGAGCAAACCAACACGTGGTTTCGAAATTCCACGAACATTTTTCGCATAGAAGGAACCTAGGACAGCGTATTGATGGAGGTGCTGGGCTGTATTTTCCGCATTGGCTCCAAGGTCTAGCATGTCAAACCCTTTTCCATCAATGGTCGGCAAGGTAGACATGAGTCCTGGACGATCGATATTTTTGATACGACCCACAATGAAGAATCCTGCAGCCAACAAGGCACCTGTGTTACCAGCAGAGAGGACAGCGTCTGCTTCTCCCTCTTTAACAGCCTTAGCTGCCAATACCATGCTGGCATTTTTCTTCTTACGGATAGCTTTTGTCGGCTCATCGTCTGAGTTGATTTTCTCATCCGTATGGATAATGCTGACGCGCTCTGTCGCTGTTAGATATTGCTTGATCTTGCTTTCATCTCCGTAGAGTTGAATCTCAATATCTGAAAAGTCAGCTAGGGCTTGATTGACACCCTCAACGATGGCTTGAGGTGCGTAATCGCCCCCCATAGCATCTACTGCGATTTTTTTCATTTGTTTTCCTCTTTTAGTAATTGTCCCCAGTCTGCTAGGGAATCGATAAATTTCTTTGATTTTAGGTGAATCCCAACGTACTCTTCGTAGAGTTGATCCATAAACTTGCGTAGCTCTTGCTTGATTTCGGCCTTAAGCGAAATGGTCTCCAAGGTTTCAAAATCAATGGCTTGAAATTGATTGAGCAGATAAGGGATATTGGGATTTAGATGACAACGTCTCTCATCCTCATGATAATGCTCTGGGCAGAGGCAGGCTCCATATTTGAAAGAAAAGTCAAAGGCCTGACCGACCCGATGGCAAAAGACACACTCATTAAAATTAAGGCTGATTCCAAATCGAGTCAAGATTTGAATTTCAAAAATATTGGTTAAAACCTGATAATCTATCCCTGCTTCCATCAACTCCAGAGTCTTCCTCAAGAAAGCAAACAAGGGAGCATCCTGCTGATTATCCTGCAAACTAGCATCTGCAAGGGCAGCCACATAGGTTGCATAGGCCATGACAAAGAGATCACTATTAATCTTGGGAAAGGTCATCACCTCGTGATAGTCCTCAATGTAGCTAAGCCCATCATCATTGATTCGCAAGAGAAATCGTGCCAACACCAAGGGCTGAATAACCGGAGCTAGTTTGGACTGGCCAGCGTGTTTGACGAAAAACATGCGCTTGCCCGCCTGCTCGGTAAAGATCTTGACTAGCTTGTCATCTTCACGAAAGTTACGATTGTAGAGCACCAAGCCTTGACTCGTGATAGACTGAATCATGCTTCTCTCATGTACTCCTCAAGTCGTTTCATGGCCTCTCTGATCGTTTCCATGCTGGCTGCATAGGACAGGCGCACATAGCCTTCTCCGTAACGCCCAAAGGCGGCACCAGGGATAAAGGCAACGGCCTTCTTCTGAGCAAAATCCTTCAGAAAAGCAAAGGAATCTTGATTGTAGCCCGCTGGAATCTTAGCAAAGATATAGAAGGCCCCATCTGGTTTGGTAATCTCAAAACCAAGCGTAGTCATCTTCTCGATGATATAATCTCGACGCTGGATGTATTCCTTCTTCATAGGCTCTGCGTCGTTTTTACCAGCCGTCAAGGCCTCCACCGCAGCATGTTGCGCCATGGTATTTGCGGCAGTAACCAAATATTGGTGACTCTTGATTAACTGAGCTGTGAAAGCTGCAGGAGCAAAGATAAAGCCTAAACGCCAACCTGTCATAGCATGCGATTTAGATAAGCCATTAATAATAATAGCCTGGTCTCTCAGCATAGTTCCCAATGATACATGATTTTCCCCTGTATAGGTTAATTCTGAGTAAACCTCATCACAGACAACAAAAATCTCATACTTGCGTAAAACGTCTGCCAAGGCTTCCAACTGCTCCCGACTATAGGTAATACCTGTCGGATTGGCTGGATAGTTGAGAATAACTGCTTTGAGCTTGTCCCCTTGCTCCAAAATGGCCTTTTCCAACATCTCAGGAGTCAAGACAAAACCATTTTCAGTTGTATCAATCTCGACAATCTCTGCCCCAACTAGATTGACAATCGGCTCATATCCTGGGTAGGCAGGAGCTGGCAAGAGCACCTTGTCCCCCTCTTCCAAAATAGCCGTCAAAGTAGCAGATAAAGCCTCTGTCGCCCCAATTGTAACCAAAATTTCATTTTCAGGATTATAATCTAGCTGGTATTTTTCTTTTACAAAGTCGCTAGCAGCCTGGCGCAAGGTCAGTAAACCGCTCATCCCTGTATAGTAGGATTGGTTCTGGTCAATGGCTCGCTTGGCTGCCTCCTTGATATGATCTGGCGTTGTAAAATCAGGTTCCCCCAAGGTCAAACGCAAGACCCCAGGAATCTCTGAAATTGCCTGGTCAAACTGGCGAATCAAGGAAACTTGAATCTTGTCTAACTGTTTATTAAAGCGTTTGGTTAAGTCCATAGATATCCCCCTTGCTTACAGAACATAGTACTATTATACTACAAAAGCTCCCTGACCGCAAAATCCATCTGAAACCCACATTTTTCACTTTCTGTTTTACTTTTCTTCTCGACAGGACTATAATAATAAGTGCTTATTTTCGGAGGTTTATATGTCATTTTTATCAAAAAATGGAGCAGGAATCTTGGCCTGCCTTCTCATTTCTATCGTATCTTGGTGCCTGGGAGGATTTTTCCCCGTCGTGGGTGCACCTGTCTTTGCAATTTTTGCTGGAATGCTCCTCCACCCCTGGCTCTCACCCTACAAACAACTAGACGCAGGTTTGGCCTTTAGTTCCAAGAAATTGCTCCAGTATGCCGTTATCTTACTCGGTTTTGGTCTCAATATCTCGCAAGTCTTTGCAGTTGGACAAACTTCACTCCCCGTCATCCTTTCCACCATTTCGATTTCCTTAATCGTTGCCTACCTCTTCCAGCGTTTCTTTGCGCTAGACACGAAACTGGCTACCTTGATTGGAGTGGGTTCTTCTATCTGTGGTGGTTCTGCCATTGCTGCAACAGCACCCGTTATCCATGCCAAGGAAAAAGAAGTCGCCCAAGCCATCTCCGTTATCTTTTTCTTCAATGTCTTAGCAGCACTTATCTTTCCAACGCTAGGAACCTGGCTTCACCTATCCAATGAAGGTTTTGCCCTCTTTGCAGTAGCTGCAGTCAACGATACTTCTTCTGTAACGGCTACCGCCAGTGCCTGGGACAGTCTTTACCAAACCAATACCCTTGAGTCTGCAACCATTGTTAAACTCACACGAACTCTGGCTATTATCCCCATCACGCTCTTTCTCTCCTACTGGCAAAGTCGCCAACAAAAAAATAGCCAGGGTTTCCAACTAAAAAAAGTCTTCCCACTTTTTATCCTTTATTTCATCCTAGCCTCTCTCTTAACGACTCTTCTCACCTCTCTCGGCGTGTCTAGTAGCTTCTTCACCCCTCTCAAACAACTCTCCAAATTCCTTATCATCATGGCCATGAGTGCCATCGGTCTCAAAACCAATCTAGTAGCCATGGTCAAATCCAGCGGTAAATCCATTCTTCTTGGAGCCCTTTGCTGGATTGCCATCATCCTTACCAGTCTTGGCATGCAAGCATTGATTGGTACTTTATAATACAAAAAGGTAGCCAGTAGGCTACCTTTTTATTGCTCAAGAATTAAGCGAGTATGTTCTCTCTTAATACAGCGATTCATCACGATGTCATCGCATCCTCCAGCACGTAAGATTTCTTCCGCTTCTAGATTTTCAAGTCCTAATTGCGCCCAGAAAATCTTGGCATCTGCCTTGAGAAAATCACGCGCCACATCTGGTAAAAACTCGCTCCGTCGGTATACATTGACAATGTCCACAGGAAAAGGAATCTCAGCTAGACTCGCATAAGCCTTCTCTCCCAAAATTTCCCCACCTGCAGCCTTGGGATTGACTGGAATGATTTTATAGCCCCGAGCCTGCATTTCCTTAGTCACTCGATTGCTAGTTGTTTCTTCACGATCGGACAAGCCTACTACCGCTAACGTTTTACTGGTTGCAAGATACTGACGTACCACACCATCACTTGGATTGATAAATTCTTGACTCATAGAAATCCTCCTTTTTTCTCAGTATAGCATATTTTGAAAAGGCTTGCAGATTTTGACTATAAAAATCTCCTAGCAAGAAAAGAAACCTGCTAGGAGTTCTGTCTACTTCAAGTGAAAGATTAAATCTTTTTCTCAATACAAAATAGAGGAGAAAGAGGACGTTTTTCGTGGATACGGATAATAGCATCGCCTAGAAGATGAGCAATCGAAATTTGTTCAATCTTATCAATCAAACGCTCTTCTGGTAGGTAGATGGTATCCAAAACAACCAATTTCTTAATAGCTGATTTTTGGATATTGTCCATAGCTGGCCCTGAAAGAACTGGGTGCGTACAGCTTGCATAAACTTCAACAGCACCTGCTTCAGCAAGAGCATCCGCCGCATGACAAATAGTTCCAGCTGTATCGATCATATCGTCAATCAAGATACAAGTCTTACCTTCTACCTTACCAATGATGTTCATAACTTCACTGGTATTCATCTTGTCTACACTACGGCGTTTGTCAATAATCGCAATCGGAGTTTTCAAAAACTCTGCCAATTTACGAGCACGAGTCACCCCACCATGGTCTGGGCTGACAACCACGTAGTCAGAGCCAACCATGCCACGACGTTCAAAGTAGTCCGCAATCAATGGAGCACCCATCAAGTGATCTACAGGAATATCAAAGAATCCCTGAATCTGTGCAGCGTGCAAATCAATCGTCAACAAACGATCCACTCCAGCAACTTCTAGCATGTTTGCAACGAGTTTTGCTGTGATTGGCTCACGCGCGCGCGCTTTTCTATCCTGACGTGCATAGCCATAGTAAGGCATAACAACATTGACAGATTCTGCACTGGCGCGCTTCAATGCGTCCACCATAATCAAAATTTCAAGTAAATTATCATTTACAGGTGAACTAGTTGATTGTAGGATAAAGACGTGTTTTCCACGGATTGATTCTTCAATGTTGACCTGAATCTCCCCATCTGAAAATTGGCGAACAGTCGATTTCCCCAACTCTATCCCAATTTCTTGCGCCACACGCTCTGCCAATTCTCTATTAGAAGAAAGGGCAAACAGCTTTAAATCAGAAAAAGACATGATTTCCTCCGGTATTTATGTATCACTTGTTTTTACACAACATTTTCCATCTACCATTGTAGCGCTTTTTCCTTTATTTTTCAATCAAAAATAAAACAAGAGTAAACATTTATACCCTTGTTTTATGCTATTTTATATTAGCTATATTAAAACTAAAAATTCTACATTTTAACAATCGATTTTATGCTAGGGTGAGATTTTTTCGAGACAAAGTTAGTATACTTCTCTCATACTTCCTGTATCCACATCATAGACAGCACCTGAAATAACCACATCATCAGGAATCAGTGGAGATTCTCGAAGCAATTGCATATCCTCTCTCACGCTCTCTTCAACATCCTGAAATGGTAAAAAATCTTGATCGGACACATCAACTCCGAGCTCGTGTTTCAAATGTTCATGAAAACTTTCATTTTCAAAGGTTTGAGCTCCACAGTCTGTATGGTGAAGCACCACGATTTCTCTTGTCCCCATTTGTTGCTGGGAAATCACCAGTGAACGAATCATGTCCTCAGTTACTCGACCACCCGCATTCCGCAAGATATGAGCATCCCCAAGGGCCAAACCTAGAGCTTGCGCAACGTGCAGACGTGAGTCCATACAGGTCACGATCGCTACTCTGGTTTTGGGTTTAAGTGGCAGATTTAACTGCCCATGTAGGGCAACATAAGCCTGATTGGCTTGCATAAACTGTTCAAAATACGACACGATTCCCTCCTCAAAAATTTGATAATCAAATATTTCTCCTATCTTATCATTTTTAAGAGGATTTGTCACGGATTATGCAAAGACCTTTTTCAAAACTTCCTGAATCGTTGTCACACCAATGACTTCAATTTCCTTGGGTGGAGTGATTCCTGTCAAGGAATTCTTGGGTACATAAATCTTGGTAAAGCCCAGTTTTGCCGCTTCATTTATGCGTTGTTCGATGCGATTCACGCGCCGAATTTCTCCGGTCAAGCCCAGTTCACCCACAAAACATTCCTGAGGATTGGTAGGCTTGTCCTTGTAACTAGAGGCAATAGCCACTGCGACGGCTAAGTCAATGGCAGGCTCATCCAATTTGACACCGCCAGCAGATTTGAGATAGGCATCCTGATTTTGCAAGAGAAGCCCTGCTCGTTTTTCCAAAACAGCCATAATCAGACTCGCACGATTGAAATCAAGTCCAGTCGTCGTACGTTTAGCATTTCCAAACATGGTTGGTGTTACCAAAGCCTGAACCTCCGCCAAAATCGGACGGGTCCCTTCCATAGTCACCACAATTGATGAGCCAGTCGCTCCATCCAAACGCTCTTCTAGGAAAACTTGACTCGGATTGAGCACCTCAACCAATCCACCCGACTGCATCTCAAAAATCCCAATTTCATTAGTGGAACCAAAACGGTTTTTGACCGCTCTCAAGATACGAAAGGTATGGTGACGCTCCCCTTCAAAGTAAAGCACTGTATCTACCATATGCTCCAACATACGCGGACCAGCCAAGGTCCCTTCCTTAGTCACATGCCCTACGATAAAGATGGCAATGTTATTAGTCTTCGCCAACTGCATGAGTTCAGCCGTTACCTCACGCACCTGAGACACAGACCCCTGCACCCCTGAAATCTCAGGAGACATAATCGTCTGGATAGAGTCGATGATGAGAAAATCTGGTTGGATGCGCTCCACCTCAGATCGAACACTCTGCATATTGGTCTCTGCATAGAGATAAAACTCACTATCAATATCACCCAAGCGCTCTGCCCGTAACTTAATCTGCTGGGCAGACTCCTCCCCACTGACATAGAGAACCGTACCCACTTGTGACAGCTGCGTTGAAACTTGTAGGAGAAGGGTTGATTTCCCGATTCCTGGATCCCCACCGATAAGAACGAGACTCCCCGGTACCACTCCGCCTCCAAGCACACGGTTGAATTCCTCCATATCCGTCTTGGTTCGATTGACATTGATGGAAGTCACCTCAGCCAGTTTCATAGGCTTGGTTTTTTCACCTGTCAAGGACACTCGTGCATTCTTGACCTCGGCAACCTCAACCTCTTCTACAAAAGAAGACCAAGACCCACAGTTAGGACAACGCCCTAGATACTTAGGTGAATTATATTCACAATTTTGACAAATAAAAGTTGATTTTTTTTTAGCTATGATGATTCTCCTTCTACTGCAACTCCTATAGAGCGCCACTTATACAATGTATTTTGAAATTTCTTCTGGTTGACAACTCCGACAGCAGACAAATCGACAGAAACCTGATAATTCTCCTTGACAGCTGCCAAAACGGAAGCCTTAACACAGCCATTGCCATCTACCCCTATAAACTCTATGCTTTTAGCACCGTTTCCCTCTAAAAAATCTTTTAAATCTGGATTAGTAAAGCAAGAAGCCCGACGCTTCTCAAAGATACGAGAAGATACAAGGAGCAAGCCGGTCGCAAATTTCTTCTTTCTATCTTTTCTCTCCCAGAAAAAACGATTGAGAATATAGATAACTCGGTCACTGGGATAAGCAGCAATTTTGTCATTTACAGCTGCAGTCAGTTCTTCATGATATGCTTTTCCTACAGCAACATAATCTGACTGCATGTCTACAACTAATAAATAGTCTGCCATTTTATTCCTCTATTTCCCTGTTGACCCAAATCCACCCATCCGCACGCCGTCTGCCTCATCTCCGTCTGCGATCAAAAATGGAGCAAAGACAGCCTGAACCACACGTTCCCCAACTTCAAGAACTACTTCCTGGTCCGTAATATTTTTCATCTGCGCAAAGATATGTCCCTCATTCCCGGGATTGCCATAATAATCCCCATCAATAACCCCAACTGAGTTAATTAAAACCAAGCCCTTTTTACGAGGGTTTGAAGAGCGATCATAAAGGTAGAGGACCTCAGTTGGTTGCATATAAGCCTTAACCCCTGTCGGAACTAAGACAATCTCTCCTGGCGCGATCACCGTACGCACGGCAACCTTTAAGTCATAGCCAGCTGCATGAGCTGTCTCACGCTTGGGCAATAAATTTTCATCTGTAAAACTCGAAACCAATTCAAAACCACGAATTTTCATATTTTTCTCTTTTCTATTATCATTTATTCTAGGCTATTTTATCTTATTTATTCGAAAAAAGCACGAAAAAAGAGCACACAATTCAAATCGCTTAGGGCTGCTGGATTCCTCCCCTGACCCGCTTCACGCAGAACTGTTGCTCCACTATTTATTATATCACATTCCTATTCATTTTAAAAGAAAAATTATTTTTTCCGTCTATTTCTAAAAAAGTCTTGCATAATAGTTGCGCATTCATCTTCCAAAATTCCCGTTTCAACCTCTACACGATGGTTGAGACGCTCATCTGTCAAGATATCATACAAACTCCCAGCGGCGCCAAATTTCTGGTTTTTAGCCCCATAGACCACGTTTGGAATACGGGCGAGTCCAATCGCCCCACTACACATGACACAAGGCTCAATGGTCACAAAAAGCGTGCAATCCAGCAAGCGCCAGCTCTCCTCACTCAGGTTCGCATTCTCTATGGCCATGATTTCCGCATGCATGACCGCCCGTTGCAACTCCTCGCGCGCATTATGCCCCCTACCAATGATTTCTCCATCCTTGACAATCACACAACCAATTGGAATTTCATCGTGTTCTAAGGCAATCTCAGCCTCTCTCAAAGCCTCTCTCATAAAGGCTTCTTTTTCTTCAACTGTATAATTCATCGTTCTTCTCTTTTCCTACTTGTCGATTTTATTATTATATCATGATTCTCAACACAAAAAAAGCCACCGAATGCGGTGACTTAATAGGGAGATTATTATGAAAAAGAAAAGTTTAGGATATTTGTTACAACAAGTTAGGAGGTCTTCTTGTAACTGTCTACAGTATACCCAACCTGTCTTAAACTAATCTTAAAAATCTCCTATGACCAAACACTTTCTAAAATATTAGTTTGTTCACGACCGGGACCTACTGAGAAAGTTGAGATACGAACACCAACCAACTCGCTTACACGACGAACATAGTTACGTGCATTCTCAGGAAGGTCTTCTAAATTACGGACTCCAGTGATGTCTTCTGACCAACCTGGCAATTCCTCGTAGATTGGCTTGCAACGTTTCAACTGCTCAAGACTAGCAGGATAGTAATCAATACGTTGACCATCAAGATCATAGGCGACACAGATTTTCACAGTATCCAAACCACTCAAAACATCTATAGAGTTCAATGAAAGATTGGTAATCCCAGATACACGGCGGCTGTGACGCATCACAACTGAGTCAAACCAACCCACACGACGTGGACGACCAGTTGTTGTACCATATTCATGACCTACTTCGCGAATGCGATCTCCCACTTCATCAAATAATTCAGTTGGGAAAGGTCCGTCTCCTACACGACTTGTGTAGGCTTTACAGACACCTACAACCTTGTCAATCTTACTTGGACCAACACCAGACCCAATTGTCACACCACCAGCGACAGGGTTTGACGACGTAACAAATGGATAAGTTCCTTGGTCAATGTCCAACATGACACCTTGAGCACCTTCAAACAGTACACGTTTGCCATTATCAAGCGCATCGTTCAAGATAACAGATGTATCTGTCACATACTGCTTGATTTGTTGGCCATACTCGTAGTACTCTTCAAAAATATCATCAATTGAAATAGGAGTACTGTCATATAATTTTTCAAACAGACGATTCTTCTCCGCAAGATTGCGTTCCAAACGCTCACGAAAAATTTCTTTATCCAAAAGATCTGCAATACGAATTCCAACACGAGCAGCTTTATCCATATAGGCTGGACCGATTCCCTTGATTGTAGTACCAATTTTATTGTCGCCCTTAGCTTCCTCTTGCAAACTGTCTAATTCAATGTGATATGGTAAAATGACATGCGCACGATCCGAAATGCGCAAATTATCTGTTGTCACACCTTCTTCATGAAGATAATTCAACTCTTTTACTAGAGATTTAGGGTTTACAACCATCCCATTCCCAATAACAGAGATTTTTTCAGGAAAGAAAATTCCAGATGGAATCAAGTGCAACTTAAATTTCTTACCATCAATCACAATCGTGTGACCAGCATTATCACCACCTTGATAACGAGCAATTACCTCTGCATTAGCTGAAAGAAAATCTGTAATTTTCCCTTTACCTTCATCACCCCACTGGGTACCTACAACAACAACTGAAGTCATAATAAAATTCGTCTGAGCTACTAGGAGCTCGTCCTTTCTCATATACATGGCAGGAATTTCACCCACAATTATATCTTACAATTTATTATAAGAAAAAAACACTATTTTATCAAGAAGAAACAGTAGAAAAGATTTGGAAATTCTTTCATTTCTAAATATAAAAACCTTTGATTATAAGCTAATTCTATATTTTTTAAAATATATCCACAACAATCGTTCGTAATTATGATATAGATACTTCCTATTGGATGAGAGTTGTACCACCTTGCAGTAATTTCTCTAGATATAGACGATAAGCTGTTCTAAAGTGATATAGAGAAAAGTCCCTATCACTTTTAATTTTAAATCGGATTAAGTAATATAGTAAAAAACGGAGATGAAGTGATTCCCACTCTGAACAACTCTGGCCTAAAGAGGCATATTCTTGTTCAACTAGTTTCAAAAAGACAAATGCTCGATCATAAAATTTCTGAAGCATATAAAAATTCCCTTTCTTATTAGTAACACTAGTCTAACAAAAAAAGGAACTAAAAAAGCTTCAAATCCTATAAAAGAAGAATTTAAAGCTAAACGAACTATAAATAAAATAAAGAGGTAATTACAGATTTAAAAATTAAAATTTGAAATTTCAACAGTCCACTATATTTATAAATAAAAAAACGCTCAGTTGAACGTTTCGATTTATACTCCGCCAGTAGGACTCGAACCTACGACATCATGATTAACAGTCATGCGCTACTACCAACTGAGCTATGGCGGATAAAAGCTAAGCGACTTCCATATCTCACAGGGGGCAACCCCCAACTACTTCCGGCGTTCTAGGGCTTAACTGCTGTGTTCGGCATGGGTACAGGTGTATCTCCTAGGCTATCGTCACTTAACTCTGAGTAATACCTACTCAAAATTGAATATCTATCAAATACCAAGAAAACCTCACACTTCGTATTCTCAGTTACTTTGGATAAGTCCTCGAGCTATTAGTATTAGTCCGCTACATGTGTCGCCACACTTCCACTTCTAACCTATCTACCTGATCATCTCTCAGGGCTCTTACTGATATAAAATCATGGGAAATTTCATCTTGAGGTGGGTTTCACACTTAGATGCTTTCAGCGTTTATCCCTTCCCTACATAGCTACCCAGCGATGCCTTTGGCAAGACAACTGGTACACCAGCGGTAAGTCCACTCTGGTCCTCTCGTACTAGGAGCAGATCCTCTCAAATTTCCTACGCCCGCGACGGATAGGGACCGAACTGTCTCACGACGTTCTGAACCCAGCTCGCGTGCCGCTTTAATGGGCGAACAGCCCAACCCTTGGGACCGACTACAGCCCCAGGATGCGACGAGCCGACATCGAGGTGCCAAACCTCCCCGTCGATGTGAACTCTTGGGGGAGATAAGCCTGTTATCCCCAGGGTAGCTTTTATCCGTTGAGCGATGGCCCTTCCATACGGAACCACCGGATCACTAAGCCCGACTTTCGTCCCTGCTCGAGTTGTAGCTCTCGCAGTCAAGCTCCCTTATACCTTTACACTCTGCGAATGATTTCCAACCATTCTGAGGGAACCTTTGGGCGCCTCCGTTACCTTTTAGGAGGCGACCGCCCCAGTCAAACTGCCCGTCAGACACTGTCTCCGATAGGGATAACCTATCCGGGTTAGAGTGGCCATAACACAAGGGTAGTATCCCAACAACGTCTCCTTCGAAACTGGCGTCCCGATCTCATAGACTCCTACCTATCCTGTACATGTGGTACAGACACTCAATATCAAACTGCAGTAAAGCTCCATGGGGTCTTTCCGTCCTGTCGCGGGTAACCTGCATCTTCACAGGTACTAAAATTTCACCGAGTCTCTCGTTGAGACAGTGCCCAAATCATTACGCCTTTCGTGCGGGTCGGAACTTACCCGACAAGGAATTTCGCTACCTTAGGACCGTTATAGTTACGGCCGCCGTTTACTGGGGCTTCAATTCATACCTTCGCTTACGCTAAGCACTCCTCTTAACCTTCCAGCACCGGGCAGGCGTCACCCCCTATACATCATCTTACGATTTAGCAGAGAGCTGTGTTTTTGATAAACAGTTGCTTGGGCCTATTCACTGCGGCTGACGTAAAGTCAGCACCCCTTCTCCCGAAGTTACGGGGTCATTTTGCCGAGTTCCTTAACGAGAGTTCTCTCGCTCACCTGAGGCTACTCGCCTCGACTACCTGTGTCGGTTTGCGGTACGGGTAGAGTATGTTTAAACGCTAGAAGCTTTTCTTGGCAGTGTGACGTCACTAACTTCGCTACTAAACTTCGCTCCCCATCACAGCTCAATGTTATAGAACTAAGCATTTGACTCAATTCACACCTCACTGCTTAGACAGACTCTTCCATTCGTCTGCTTTAGTTAGCCTACTGCGTCCCTCCATCACTACATACTCTAGTACAGGAATATCAACCTGTTGTCCATCGGATACACCTTTCGGTCTCTCCTTAGGTCCCGACTAACCCAGGGCGGACGAGCCTTCCCCTGGAAACCTTAGTCTTACGGTGGACAGGATTCTCACCTGTCTTTCGCTACTCATACCGGCATTCTCACTTCTATGCGTTCCAGCACTCCTCACGGTATACCTTCTTCACACATAGAACGCTCTCCTACCATACCTATAAAGGTATCCACAGCTTCGGTAAATTGTTTTAGCCCCGGTACATTTTCGGCGCAGGGTCACTCGACTAGTGAGCTATTACGCACTCTTTGAATGAATAGCTGCTTCTAAGCTAACATCCTAGTTGTCTGTGCAACCCCACATCCTTTTCCACTTAACAATTATTTTGGGACCTTAGCTGGTGGTCTGGGCTGTTTCCCTTTCGACTACGGATCTTAGCACTCGCAGTCTGACTGCCGACCATAATTCATTGGCATTCGGAGTTTATCTGAGATTGGTAATCCGGGATGGACCCCTCACCCAAACAGTGCTCTACCTCCAAGAATCTTGATGTCGACGCTAGCCCTAAAGCTATTTCGGAGAGAACCAGCTATCTCCAAGTTCGTTTGGAATTTCTCCGCTACCCACAAGTCATCCAAGCACTTTTCAACGTGCCCTGGTTCGGTCCTCCAGTGCGTCTTACCGCACCTTCAACCTGCTCATGGGTAGGTCACATGGTTTCGGGTCTACGACATGATACTAAGGCGCCCTATTCAGACTCGGTTTCCCTGCGGCTCCGTCTCTTCAACTTAACCTCGCATCATATCGTAACTCGCCGGTTCATTCTACAAAAGGCACGCTCTCACCCATTAACGGGCTCGAACTTGTTGTAGGCACACGGTTTCAGGTTCTATTTCACTCCCCTCCCGGGGTGCTTTTCACCTTTCCCTCACGGTACTGGTTCACTATCGGTCACTAGGGAGTATTTAGGGTTGGGAGATGGTCCTCCCAGATTCCGACGGGATTTCACGTGTCCCGCCGTACTCAGGATACTGCTAGGTACAAAGACTATTTTAAATACGAGGCTATTACTCTCTTTGGCTGATCTTCCCAAATCATTCTTCTATAATCTTTGAGTCCACATTGCAGTCCTACAACCCCGAAGAGTAAACTCTTCGGTTTGCCCTCCTGCCGTTTCGCTCGCCGCTACTAAGGCAATCGCTTTTGCTTTCTCTTCCTGCAGCTACTTAGATGTTTCAGTTCACTGCGTCTTCCTCCTCACATCCTTAACAGATGCGGGTAACAGGTAGTACCTGTTGGGTTCCCCCATTCGGAAATCCCTGGATCATCGCTTACTTACAGCTACCCAAGGCATATCGTCGTTTGTCACGTCCTTCTTCGGCTCCTAGTGCCAAGGCATCCACCGTGCGCCCTTATTAACTTAACCTTATTTTTTGACCTTTCAGTCATAAACTCTTTTAATACTACAGCGTTTCGGTTTATTTTCTTGTTACTATTTGATATAGATATTCAATTTTCAATGTGCATTACTTGGTGATCTCTCACCAATGGAGCCTAGCGGGATCGAACCGCTGACCTCCTGCGTGCAAAGCAGGCGCTCTCCCAGCTGAGCTAAGGCCCCACAAGACCTCTCAAGACTAAACAAGACCAATGTGCAGTTCCTTATCCTTAGAAAGGAGGTGATCCAGCCGCACCTTCCGATACGGCTACCTTGTTACGACTTCACCCCAATCATCTATCCCACCTTAGGCGGCTGGCTCCTAAAAGGTTACCTCACCGACTTCGGGTGTTACAAACTCTCGTGGTGTGACGGGCGGTGTGTACAAGGCCCGGGAACGTATTCACCGCGGCGTGCTGATCCGCGATTACTAGCGATTCCGACTTCATGTAGGCGAGTTGCAGCCTACAATCCGAACTGAGACTGGCTTTAAGAGATTAGCTTGCCGTCACCGGCTTGCGACTCGTTGTACCAGCCATTGTAGCACGTGTGTAGCCCAGGTCATAAGGGGCATGATGATTTGACGTCATCCCCACCTTCCTCCGGTTTATTACCGGCAGTCTCGCTAGAGTGCCCAACTGAATGATGGCAACTAACAATAGGGGTTGCGCTCGTTGCGGGACTTAACCCAACATCTCACGACACGAGCTGACGACAACCATGCACCACCTGTCACCTCTGTCCCGAAGGAAAACTCTATCTCTAGAGCGGTCAGAGGGATGTCAAGACCTGGTAAGGTTCTTCGCGTTGCTTCGAATTAAACCACATGCTCCACCGCTTGTGCGGGCCCCCGTCAATTCCTTTGAGTTTCAACCTTGCGGTCGTACTCCCCAGGCGGAGTGCTTAATGCGTTAGCTGCGGCACTAAACCCCGGAAAGGGTCTAACACCTAGCACTCATCGTTTACGGCGTGGACTACCAGGGTATCTAATCCTGTTTGCTCCCCACGCTTTCGAGCCTCAGCGTCAGTTACAAGCCAGAGAGCCGCTTTCGCCACCGGTGTTCCTCCATATATCTACGCATTTCACCGCTACACATGGAATTCCACTCTCCCCTCTTGCACTCAAGTTAAACAGTTTCCAAAGCGTACTATGGTTAAGCCACAGCCTTTAACTTCAGACTTATCTAACCGCCTGCGCTCGCTTTACGCCCAATAAATCCGGACAACGCTCGGGACCTACGTATTACCGCGGCTGCTGGCACGTAGTTAGCCGTCCCTTTCTGGTAAGATACCGTCACAGTGTGAACTTTCCACTCTCACACTCGTTCTTCTCTTACAACAGAGCTTTACGATCCGAAAACCTTCTTCACTCACGCGGCGTTGCTCGGTCAGACTTCCGTCCATTGCCGAAGATTCCCTACTGCTGCCTCCCGTAGGAGTCTGGGCCGTGTCTCAGTCCCAGTGTGGCCGATCACCCTCTCAGGTCGGCTATGTATCGTTGCCTTGGTGAGCCGTTACCTCACCAACTAGCTAATACAACGCAGGTCCATCTGGTAGTGATGCAATTGCACCTTTTAAGCAAATGTCATGCAACATCTACTCTTATGCGGTATTAGCTATCGTTTCCAATAGTTATCCCCCGCTACCAGGCAGGTTACCTACGCGTTACTCACCCGTTCGCAACTCATCCAGAAGAGCAAGCTCCTCCTTCAGCGTTCTACTTGCATGTATTAGGCACGCCGCCAGCGTTCGTCCTGAGCCAGGATCAAACTCTCATTAAAAGTTTGAGTTCTTACTCATTTCTGTCACTGACAGATTTATTGTTTTTTTCATTGTTCAGTACTATAACTTCAGTTATAGTGCCCTGCACATTGGTTCGTCTTGTTCAGTTTTCAAAGGTCTTTGTCACTCAATCTCTCTCAAGCGACAACTATATTAGTATATCACAGCTACCTGTCTCTGTCAACAGATTTTTTAAACTTTTTTCAAGTTTTTTTAACCGCAATACACCATAGTCCGTACGGGATTCGAACCCGTGTTACCGCCGTGAAAAGGCGGTGTCTTAACCCCTTGACCAACGGACCTTGAGCTTTTCAACTCTTTCTATTATACCTACTTTTTTACCTTTGTCAAGGACTTTTTTCAGTGAAGTTGATTTTTTCTTTTCTTCACTAACTTAACCACTGCTTCTGTTCGTGCAGTGTGGGGAAACATATCGACTGACTGGATATACTGGAGGTCATAGACTTTTACTAGTTTAACCAAATCTCGTGCCAAGGTCGAAACATTGCAGGATACATAAACCATTTTTTCTGGAACATAGGTCAGAATGATATCCAGTAGCTTATCATCTAAGCCTGTACGAGGAGGATCGACTATCAAGGCATCCGCTCGGTAGCCATCACATTAGAACATAAAAGAGAGGTTGAACCTCTCTAAATTTATTTTTCTTCACTCATTTTTGATTTTACTTCATCATAAGATAGTGCATGGGATTCCTCTTCTACTGTCTCAGGCATTTTTCCTGTTTCGTAAAGAGATTTAATCTGTGTACTATCTAATGTTTCGTATTTCAACAATGCTTCTGCAATCAACTTATGAGTTTCACGATTTGATTGGATGATTTCAGCTGCTTTGTTTCGTGCCTCATTTAATAATGAACGAACTTCCTCATCAATCTCATAGGCTGTTTGTTCTGAAATTGATTTTTGAGGACTTTGTGCACCAAACATAGCATGATTACCTTCGTATTGAACTGGGCCAAGTTTTTCACTCATACCGTATTCAGTGACCATTGCACGAGCCATCTGTGTAGCTTGTTCAAAGTCATTTGAAGCTCCTGTCGTTTGGACATTAAAGATAATCTCTTCAGCTACACGACCACCCATCAAACCTGCCAATTGCTCTTTCATGTCTTCTTTAGATAGAAGCATTTGATCCTCTTTAGGAAGTGCAATCATGTAACCACCTGCACGTCCACGTGGTACAATGGTAACTTTATGAACAACACGGGCATTTGACAAGACTAAACCAACAATGGTATGTCCAGCCTCATGATAAGCAACCAATTCACGTTCTCTTTGTGATACTGTTTTATCTTTCTTAGATGGTCCAGCAATCACTCTGTCCTCTGCCTCATCAATATCTGAAGCATCAATAACTGACTTGTTGCGACGGGCTGCAACCAAGGCTGCCTCATTTAGAACATTTTCCAAGTCAGCTCCCACAAAACCTGGAGTTTGTTGGGCAACTAGTTTCAAATCAACATCTTCTGCTAGAGGTTTGTTTTTAGCGTGAACTTTCAAGATTGCTTCACGACCTTTAACATCAGGGCGACCAACCAAGACTTTTCTATCAAAACGTCCTGGGCGGAGAAGAGCTGGATCAAGAACATCTGAACGGTTTGTCGCAGCGATAACGATAATTCCTTCATTACCCTCAAAACCATCCATTTCAATTAAGAGCTGGTTCAAGGTTTGCTCACGTTCATCATTTCCTCCACCGAGGCCGACACCACGTTGGCGACCAACAGCATCAATTTCATCGATAAAGATAATGGCTGGTGCTGCTTTTTTTGCATCCTCAAAAAGAGAACGAACACGACTTGCACCAACTCCGACAAACATTTCTACAAAGTCCGATCCTGAGATACTAAAGAATGGAACGCCTGCTTCTCCGGCAACCGCCTTAGCGAGCAAAGTCTTACCTGTTCCCGGAGGTCCCTCTAAAAGAACACCTGCAGGAATACGCGCACCAAGTTTGGTAAATCGTTTTGGATCTTTTAGAAATTCAACAACTTCTACTAATTCTTGTTTTTCTTCCTCGGCACCTGCAACATCTGAAAATCGTACCTTGATATCTTCTTTGTTAGCAGCTTTGGCCTTGCTACGTCCAAAACTCATTGGATTTCGGCCACTATTTCCTCCCATATTTCCCATCATAGAGAATAAGAAGAAGAAAAGAATAGCAAACGGTACCACAGAGACAAGGATATTGATCCACATACCGCTTGAACTCTCATGTTTGACTGTTACTTCTGCCTGATGTTCAGAAGCAAGTTTTTGCAATTCTGAAACTGTTGAATCAGACGGAAGAATAGTACTTGAGAATCTTTCTACTGTTGTAGCTGTAGGAGTGAAAAATTGAATTCCTGTTTCTTCTTTACTAGTCTTAGGATTTTTATAAACACCAGACACTTCAATGATACTGCCATTTGGCTGATAGGTTAATTCTTTTACATTGTCTGCTGTAATTTCTTTTACCAATTCTGTATAGTTAATTTTTTCGCTTCGCCCAGCAGTATTTCCAGAGTAAAAATACTGGAATCCTGTCACTAGGAAGAAGATAATTAACAAGTATAGAAATGGATTTCTAACTAAACCATTATTTTGTTTTTTCATTAAAGATAAATCTTTCTAATTTGAATAAACTTCTTCTTTCAATACTCCGACATAAGGAAGGTTACGATAATTTTCTTTATAGTCCAAACCATAACCTACTACAAACTCATTTGGAATAGTAAAGCAAGTGTAATCCGCTTCAATTTCAACAACGCGTCCCTCTGGTTTGTCCAACAAAGTCGCGATTTTAACAGAAGCTGCTTCTCTTGCAATAAACATATCTCGCAAATTCTTCAAGGTTTGACCTGTATCGATGATATCCTCTACAAATAAAACATGTCTTTCTTTGATATCTTGAGTCACGTCTTGCTTGATATTGATGACACCACTACTTGCTGTTCCACCATGGTAACTAGATACCATCATGAAATCCATCTCAATATGCGTATCAATATGTTTAACCAATTCAGCCATAAAAGGAATCGATCCTTTCAAAATTCCAATAAGAATTGGATTTTTCCCCTCATAGTCTTTGGTTAATTGTTCACCTAGCTTTTTAGCCGCTTCTGTAATTTCATCATGTGAAACGAGGATTTTTTTAATATCGTGTTCTAACATCTTTTTACCTATCTATTTTTTCTATATAAATTACAGTGTTCATTATATCATTTTTCGTGTTTTTACTCAAATCACTGGTCGCAATTCCTGAAATTGAGACAATTTCTCCAAATTGCTCAATAATAGGGGTTGTTTTTCGTTTTTCAATAGGGATTTTTAAATCTATAAATAAGCGTCTCAGTTTCTTTCGATAACCATTCAGCCTAATAATATCGCCAGGTTTTCGACATCTAATATATACAGATGTTTCCCGTGAAACCGTTACTTTTTGAACAAAATCCCCTTCAATAGGAATGCCAAAGGAAAATAAATAGCCCATATATCGAACTTGATTTTGATAGTGTAACACAAGTTCATCTTCCTTTTCATCAGCCTGAGGACTGATTTTGCAAACTCGAAAATTTTGATACTCTTTTATCAATTCATAACCATTTTTCAATGGATAACGATACTGGCTTTTCCTTGCTAAAATCTGTAGAACTTCATCAAACTGAGACTTCGTAAGATTTAAGTCTGGGAATTGATTGAGATAGTTCTGGAGCAAGACCCCTTGAGTTTGTTTTGAGTATGAAAAGAGCTCATTCAAATCTTCTACATCAATCTGTTCAGAAAGCTCCGTTATGGCTGCTTGGTAATCTGAAATCTCACTTCCTAGATTTAAAAGAGCAGATCTAAGGCGGGGATTTTCTTTTTCAAGTTCTGGTAAATACTTATTTCGAATACGATTGCGAAAATAGCTGTTCTCATGATTTGTTTGATCTTCGAAATGAAAAATTGGTGGGAAGTCTGTTTTATGAAAATACAACAAAGGACGGATGATTTCAATATCATCAACTACTTGACTTTCTTTTATTCCTATTAAATGACGTAACCGACTTCCGCGAATCAAGCGCATCAAAATCGTTTCAACCTGATCATCTGCATGGTGGGCAGTAACCAAGGCAGTCGCTCCAACCTCTTTCATGATTTTCCTAAAAAAATCATAACGAAACTCTCGAGCACGCGCTTCTGAAAAGTCTCCTGAAAAGCTTGTGATATAAATAGGAAGTTCAGCTGCATCAGCTAACTTCCTTAGTTCATTTTCCTCCCAGTCAGACTCACTTCTCTGCTTGTGATTGACATGTGCTAAAATCAACTCAATTCCCAACTCATTTTGATAAGTAGACAATAGCTGGAATAAAAACATTGAATCCAATCCGCCAGACAAACGAATGTTTTTTGAAATACTCTTTTCGGAGAAAATGATTTAAAAAATCCTGGTCCCTCATTTTAGAACCTCATAGACATCCTTAGCTATCTTAGCAATAGTATCATAATCAGAATTTTTGGTAAAAATAGAAAGAACGAAAGGAGAATCCGTATAAACAATGGCAGTGTCATGTTTAAACTCATCGGCATCTCCAATTTTATGAGCTACCTTAACCGAAACACCTTTTGCGATTCTTTGGTTGTCAAAATCAGTCTTACCTAGAGACTCTAGGACAAAACCATTCTGATTATAAATAGCTTCCATGACTTTTCCAGCCATTTTTGAAGAAGTCAGTTTATCATTCACATCCCAATCTTCGCCCATAATGGTGGACATTTTTTCTTTAAAAGCCCCGTCAGATTGATTGGTCACGTAATAACCTAAAATATTATGAGCAACATTATCAGACTCTTTTGTTACCTTGGTAATTAACTGTTGAAGACTGTATTCTTTGTTATCTTCTTTTTTAGGTAAGCTACCACTACCTTCTGGTTTATAGGACCCAGGGAAACTATTTACTTCTGGGATATACTTGAAGCTACTGTCTAGCGTATATTCCCCTTGATTTATCTTATCTTGAGCGTAATAAAGGTAGGCTAGTTTCAAGATGCTAGCTGCATAAAGTTTGCTGTCTTCATTCACCCCAGCCTCTTTAGCTGTACTCAGTTGTTTAACATAAATAGAATAATTTTCATTCTGATAGTTGTTTGATAAAACTTCTTGAACCTTCTGGATGCGATTGTCTTCTTCTGAGGTGAACTCTTTTGATACCCACCCAACTTGATTGATATGAAGAAATTCTTGTCCCTCAGCAAAGAGAGCTCTATCCACCGTTACGCGTTGATAGGGAGAGAGGGTTGAAGAAATTTCTTTCGCATCATAGGGACTGTTATAGATAACAAACCCCTGCTCCAACCATACTTGTCTATTTTGAGTTTGAACTTGACTTTGATCATAGACCAACCGCTTATCTGCAAGGATAAACTGGTGATTATCTAATTTAAAAACAGGAACACCTTGTCTATTCAAACGCCATTCTACTATTTTAAAGGTGGTTCCAGGAGTCAATTTACCAGACTCCTTGACAAGATCCTCATTAGCATAGACAGCTGTTTCTCCATATACCATTGGGGATTCCAGAGTTTCTTTATAGTAGAATCCATAATCAGACTCGGTTAGATAATAAATTTCTTGTGAAGAGTAAGGAAGCTGTTTTTCTGTGCTAACTACTCTTGAGGTTATGATAAAAGCAGGTAGCAATAAAACTACTAAGAACTTACGCATTCTTCTCTTCCCTTTCTTCTTGTAATCGTAATAAATGGTTTTTAGTTGCCAATTCCTCTAATTTTTCATCTGATAAACTTAGAAATTGCTCAACAACTTCCAATAAATTTTCCATGACATTACCTCGGAAGCAAATCAGGAATTGTGTAAATTGCTTCTCGTTTCTTTGAGTAATAGTACTTGGCGCGTGCATACTTTGCTACATAGTCTTCATCTTTCAACTTTGCAGCAAAGGCGGATTCCTTATCCTTTTCATCACTAAGAGTTTGGTACTGCTCTTTCAACTCTGTTAATTGCTGACGTCGTTGCAGTAACTGATCATAGCTTTGGGCCAAGTTATAAGTTGGTAAAATAAACAACAAGATCATCAAAATAAGGACCCAACCCATAAAACGATTTCGTTTTTGTCTCTCCTTCATCAGGTAACGACGACGTTGATGTTCATTTTGAATAAAAGAATTATTCATCTGTACAATATTTTTAGACATTTTCTTCTACCCGTGTTTCACTGAGAATTTCATACATGCCTGCTGCATCTTCTTTTTTTGTACTATCTTTCATTTCTAGTACTTTAACAAGCAACAACTTATTTCCAAAGCGAATTTCAACTTGGTCATCAACTTTCAAATCCGTTGAACTTTTGGCCAAAATTCCATTTACCTTGATTCTACCTTTATCTGCTACTTCTTTTGCGACTGTACGGCGCTTAATAATTCGTGATACTTTTAAATACTTGTCTAATCTCATTTTTATTACCTCAAATTATTATTGTACCATTTTTATCCTTTTTATAGAAGAAAAATGTTAAATGGGATTTGCTTCCTTTGATTCTTTTATCTCTAATAAACTTTCTCCAAAAATCAGCAAACCTTCTAAAATTTCATAATCCTTCTTGTTTCGGACATCAAATACAACTTCCATTAATCCCTTATTCTCAGCTATAGCTGCTTTTAAGTTCGTTGCAGATAAGGCTTTAAAATAATCTTGAGCCAAGAATAGTCGTTGAGTGACTTTTTCAAATTGAACTGTAATCTTGTTATCTTTTCTTTCCACACGTTCTACAAAGACCTTGTCCAAATATGACTTAACCAAACCAATCTCTAAAAGGTAGGTTACTACATCTGGGTATTCTCCAAATCGATCCATCAATTCTTCTTGTAGTTCTTCATAGTTGACACGATTGTCAATTTGACGAATTTTCTTGTAAATTTCAATCTTATGTCGTTGGTCAGAAATATAAGTATCAGGAAGATAAGCATCAATTTGTAAAATCAACTCAGCATTTCCTTTGGTTCTTTTATTCCCATTACCGTTCCGTTTAGCAATAGCTTCCTCTAATAACTGTGAATACAATTCAAAACCAACAGAATCAATGAAACCAGACTGCGATTTTCCTAGGAGATTTCCTGCTCCCCGAATCGAAAGATCTCGCATAGCAATCTTAAATCCTGAGCCTAATTCTGTAAATCCCTTAATCGCTTCTAATCTCTTCTCAGAAACTTCACTAATTGATTTTTCTGGACGATACATGAGATAAGCATAAGCAATACGATTACTACGACCGACTCTTCCTCTTAATTGATACAAAGTTGACAAACCCATATGGTCTGCATTTTCAATAAATAAGGTATTGGCATTTGGAATATCAACCCCTGTCTCAATAATAGTAGTTGTCACCAAAATATCATACTGACCTTCAATGAAATCAAGTAGAGTATTTTCCAACTGAATTTCACTCATTTGTCCATGAACATACCCAATCGAAGCCTCTGGAACCAACTCCTGTAATTCTGAAACCTTCTGGTCAATCGTGTCAACTTTATTGTAAAGATAGTAAAGTTGACCTCCACGCTCCATTTCACGCAAGACAGCATCACGAATGACACTATCATTCTTCTCTAATACATAGGTTTGAACAGGATAGCGATTGGTTGGAGGAGTTTCAATAACAGACAAATCTCGAATTCCCAGCATAGACATGTGGAGAGTACGAGGGATTGGCGTTGCTGTCAAGGTTAGAACATCTACTTGTTTTTTTAGTTCTTTCAAAGTTTCCTTATGCTTAACCCCGAATCGCTGCTCTTCATCAATAATCATCAAGCCCAAATCAGAAAACACCACATCTTTTGACAAAACACGATGCGTTCCAATCAAAATATCAACTTGACCATTCTTTAATTTTTCAAGTGTTTCTGCCTGCTCTTTTTTACTTCTAAAGCGACTCAACACATCAATATTAACAGCAAAATTTTGGAATCGTTCCTTAAAATTCGTATAGTGCTGTTGCGCTAAAACCGTCGTTGGAACTAGAACGACCACCTGTTTGTGATCATTGACTGCCTTAAAAGCAGCACGCATTGCTACTTCAGTCTTCCCAAAACCAACATCTCCAACCAAAAGTCGATCCATGGGGTGAGAATCCTGCATATCTCTCTTGATTTCCTCAATACTGCGAAGTTGATCATCTGTTTCAACATAAGGGAAAGCATCATCAAAAGCATGTTGCTCATCATCATCAGCTGAGAAAGCAAACCCCTTCAACTGACTACGCTCAGAATAAAGCTTGATTAAATCGTCAGCTATATCCTCTACTTGGTTCTTAACTTTTTGCTTGGCCTTTTTGAAATGACCATCATTTAATTTATTAAGTTTTGGCGCTTTCCCATCACTTGAAACATATTTAGACAGTAACTGAATCTGCTCTACTGGGATGGAGATTTGGTCACCATTTTGATACTGTACACTGACATAATCACGGTGAATCCCTTTGATTTCAATTGTTTCGATTCCTAAATATTGACCAATTCCATGGATATGGTGAACAACGTAGTCCCCTTTTTCAAGTTCATTATAATCTTTTAATCGCTCTGCATTTGAAGCATGTTGTCTTCTAAACCGACGTTTTAATTTCTTTTGAAAAATCTCATGTTCAGTAATCAAGAGAATTTTTTCATCTACAAAATGAAAACCATGTCTTAGATTACCCTCAATCAAGTTTACAGATTCTTTACAGATACTTGACTTATCTCTGGAATCTAATTTGATCTGATATTCCTCTAAAACATCCTCCAACGTCTTACTTCCCATTGAATTGCTAGACTGCAAAATAATAGTGTAGTCCATTTTTTTGTATCGCTCAATTTCTCCTTTTAAAAATGAAAATTGATTGAAAAACTCTTGCATGGGGTATTGATTAAATTGATAAATGTGATCAAACTTAAGATTTCCTAAGCCCTTTTGCAGATTGGAGAAAAAGGTAACTGGACTTTGTTTTTTATAGGTTTGCTCTGTATCTGCAAAATACTGCATCCCAGAAAATGATTTACCATTCTGTAAATCTTCTGTAAAGTATTGTGCTAATTCTCTTTCAAAGGATTCATACTGATTCATCAATTTTTGATAGTCATCAAAGAATACTGGTGTATCTTTTTCAATATAATCAAATACAGTCCATGTTTTATCGTAACATAAGGACAAAAACTTTCGACTATCTGAATGTACTTGTTTTTGATGAAAACTTGACAAAATCTCTTCCAAATATGATTTTAAAATTGGTGATAGAGTCTTTGAAATTTGCTTTTCTAAAGCTGACTGTCCTCGTTGATAATCTTTTTCTCTCAAAAGTATGTCGCTAGCTGGAAAGATAGTGAGGTTTGTCTGATTTTCTTTCGATAATTGTGTTTCGACTTCAAAAGTACGAATACCATCTACTTCATCGCCAAAAAACTCGATTCGGAAAGGTTCTAACTGAGACATCTCAAAAATATCTAAAATGTCTCCTCGAATACTAAACTCACCTTGTGTCTGTACTTGAGTAACTTTTCGATATCCAATTTCCTTTAACCGGTGAAGTAGCTCGTGTTGGTCATATTCTTCGCCAACTGCAATTTTTATAGTACTTTCTTTAAATCTAGTCGGAGAGGGTAAAATTAACCTACTCGCTGCGATATTACAAACTAAAATCCCTTTCTTAGACGGATCACTCAAAAAACGCAAGGCCTCAACCCGCGAAATGATTTTTTCTTGCGAAGACATCAAAAACTCTACCATAGGAGAGTCATCAACCAAAAATGGATAGACAAGTTCCTCTCCTAAGAGAGAAAGAAGATCACTGATAATTCGTTCTGCTTCTCCATAAGTTGAAGTCAGTAACACAATCTTATTTTCCTTTTCTAGACTGCTTGCAATTGCAATAGCCTTGGTAGACGTTGATAAACCAAGTATTAGTTGTCTTTTCTTATCTATCAGATTTTGATGCCATTTTTTTATCTGGTCATTTTCTGAGAATAAATCTAATAAAGTCACCATTTAGCTGTTATACCTCTGCATTGTTTTCTCAAAGTTTTTTTCTTGTAAATAATAATTTACAGCATCGTCAACCTTGTCAATTGACTGTAAAATACCCACATAGTCATCCTGATCAAACTTACTTAAAACATGATGAACAACTGACATGCCTTTTTTAGGTCTTCCAATACCTATTTTAACACGGTTAAATACCTGAGTCCCTATATGTTGAATAATAGACTTGATACCATTATGACCACCTGCTGATCCCTTTGCTCTTAAACGAATTTTCCCGACTTCCATGTCAAGGTCGTCGTAAATAACGAGTAAATTTTCAATATCCAAACCATAGTAAGTCAATAAAGCATGAACCGCTTTTCCACTTTCATTCATAAATGTTGTTGGTTTGACGAGATAAATTTTTTCTCCATTGATGAAAAAAGATGCTAGGTCAGCTTGAAATATCTTGTCATGTGTAAAGGTGACATTTTGTTTTTTAGCTAGTTGGTCAATCAACATAAATCCAACGTTGTGCTTGGTTTCAAAATATTTATCCCCTGGATTTCCCAATCCTACAAGTAATTTGGTCATTTATTTTTCCTTTCGAAAGCCAAAAGGGTTGGAATTTTTTTCCAACCTAATTGACACTATTTATTAAATATTATTAAACGTTAAAGCGGAATTCCATGATATCGCCATCTTGAACGATATATTCTTTTCCTTCTTCACGCAAACGCCCAGCTTCTTTTACAGCCTTTTCAGATCCATATTTCACTAGATCCTCATATGACATTGTTACTGCACGAATAAACCCTTTTTCAAAGTCTGAGTGGATAATACCAGCTGCTTGAGGAGCTTTCATCCCTCGCTTAAAGGTCCAAGCACGGACTTCTTTTTCACCAGCTGTGAAGTAAGTTCCAAGCCCAAGCAAGTGATAAGCTGCACGAGTCAACTTGTCAACGCCTGATTCAGTCAAACCAAGTGCTTCAAGAAACTCTTGCTTATCCTCATCGTCTAACTCAGAAATTTCTTCCTCAGCACGCGCGGAAATAACTACTACTTCAGCATTCTCTGTCGCTGCGAATTCACGAATTTGCTTCACATATTCGATAGAATCTGGATCTGAAACTACATCCTCATCCACATTAGCAACATAAAGAACTGGTTTAGTGGTCAAAAGGAAGAGACCTTTGACAACTTTTTGTTCTTCATCTGTAAATTCGATGGTGCGAGCTGATTTTCCATCCTCAAGGACTGGTTTAATCTTTTGAAGAACATTAAATTCTGCTACTGATTCTTTATCTTTTTGCGTACGTGCCATCTTTTCTACACGCGCATAGCGTTTATTAACTGATTCTAAGTCAGCAAGAATCAATTCTAGGTTAATGGTATCAATATCTGCAAGTGGATCCACAAAGGCGTCTTCACGTCCTTGCTCGCGCATCACATTTTCATCATCAAAAGCACGAACTACGTGAACAATCGCGTCTACTTCACGGATATTGGCCAAGAATTTATTACCTAGACCTTCTCCTTTTGAAGCTCCTTTTACAATCCCTGCAATATCTGTAAACTCAAAGGTTGTTGGAACTGTCTTTTTAGGAGTAATCATTTCCGTTAGTTTTTGTAGACGTTCATCTGGAACTTCCACCATCCCAACGTTTGGATCAATAGTCGCAAATGGGTAGTTTGCCGCCTCTGCTCCTGCTTTTGTAATTGCATTAAAAAGGGTTGATTTACCAACGTTTGGCAAACCAACGATACCTGCTGTTAAAGCCATAGTTTCTCATTCTCCGTTCTCATTTCAATCCCTAACATTATAACACAAAAAGGGAAAACTTGCTAACCCTCTAACTAAGGGTTCTTAGTCAATAATCTTATTCATTTTTCGTTCAAAATCATAGCGACTCATCATGACAAGGTGGTCACAATTGCTACACTTTATTTTGATATCTGCCCCTACACGTGTAATTTCCCAACGATTAGCCTTTTTGCCTGTTGACTTGATGGTACAAGCGTGTGGTTTTTTCATCTCAACAAAATTTCCAACTTGATACATACTACTCTCCTTTTCTTTTTTGATTATATCATAAAAGAGGCGAGCCAGGCTCAACCTCTTTCACTTAATTTGTTCGAACTGGTGTGATAAGCTGCATGAAATCTTCGTCAGTATCTGCTGGCACAAGAGTAAATGGACGAACTGCTGAGATAAAGCTAATAGTGACTTTTTCACTATTTAAAGCCTTGAGGGAATCAATCAAGTAAGTTGGGTTGAAACTAATAGTCAAATCATCCCCAGTCACCTGCTCCGTATCGATTTCTTCGTTTACTTTACCAACTTCTGGAGAGTGAACATGGGCGCTAACAACTCCACCTTTAATTTCAAGCTTCACAGTACCATTTTGAGTTGCACTTGATAAGAGACGTGCACGCTCCATAGATTGACGCAAATTAACCACATCAAAAGTAATTGTAGTGTTAAAGTCTGTTGGAATCAAACGATCTGTATCAGGATAGTTTCCTTCTAGGAGACGAGTGTAGAAGCTAATATTTTCGCTTCTAAAGAGGATTTGATTATTTGCAAAGAAAATCTCTACAGTTTCAATATCATCTGTAAATACCGCTGAAAATTCGCGGAGAGAACGACTAGGAATTACCACATCGAAATCATCTCCATTTTTTTCAAGAGTCAATTTCTTCTGGCTAAGGCGGTGTGAGTCTGTCGCAACTGTTTTTAGTTCCTTGTGTTGGCTCAATACAAAATGAACACCTGTTAAGATGGGACGACTTTCTTGCGTACTTGCAGCAAATGCTGTTTCATTGATAATTTTCTTGAGCAGTTTTGTTTCAAGAACCAAAGGAGTGCTTGCTGAAATTTCTTGGATTCGTGGGTACTGTTCGCTATCTTTTCCTTTTAGAGTAATTTCTGATTTGCCACTTGTTAAGACAATTTGTTTTTGTTCAATCTCTTTGAAATCTAGCGTTACATCTGGAAGACTAGATACAACATTGATAAAGAAAGAAGCTTCTAGAAGAATCGAACCCAGAGAAGTAATCAAGAGACCAGCATCTTCATTCTTTTGAGAAATGAAATTTTCAATAGAAATTTGACCGTTTGAGCCAATTAAAGTAATTCCTTCATTGGTAACGTCAATTTTGATTGTTGATAAAATTGGAATAGCATTTTTAGAGCTTATTGCTCGTTTTGTAGTATTTAAGGCCTGTAGAAATAAATTTTTATTAATTGAAAAATGAATCATGGATTCTCCTTTATTTATTTTTAGTATTAGAAAGTTAATAGTAATAATAGAGTGTATGAATTCTGTGGAAAACTGAGTGCTATTTAGTAAACTTAAGCTCCTAAGCTTGTTTAAAAAATGTGGATAAAAAAGATAAGAAATAAAAAGTTATCCACAAGCTACTTAATTTTCTTTTTGATTGCTTCTATTTCTAAACGTAAATTATCGTCTTCGTCAATCAATGATTTGATTTTAGCATGGGCATGAATAACGGTGGTGTGATCCTTTCCGCCAAATTCTTTTCCGATTTTTGGAAGACTGTTATCTGTCAGTTCTCTAGCTAGGTACATGGCAACTTGACGTGCTAAAACGATGTTTTGAACTCGTCTCGTCCCCTTCATTTCTTTGACACTCACTCCATAAAAATTACCAACTTCAGTTTGGATTTTCTCAATTGGAATAACAAGTATCTGGCGAGCGTCTTGCTTACGTGCTCTAATAGCTTCCGCAGCAATATCAATAGTAATATCCTTAATCTTCTTCACTCTGGCAATTAAAGTGATATCATTGATTGCTCCTTCCAATTCTCGAACATTTGAATCAAATTGGCCAGCCAAGTACTCTAGAGTATCACTTTGGAAATGGTAATCCAAGTGCTCTGTTTTACTTTGAAGAATGGCGATACGTGTCTCAAAGTCAGGAGGAGTGATATTTTGCGTCAATCCCCAGCTAAAGCGCGTGACAAGTCTTTCCTCAAGGCCTTCTAGGTGTTTAGGACTTCGATCACTGGTTAGGACAATCTGTTTCTGCTTATCATGAAGAGCATTGAAGGTATTGAAAAATTCTTCTTGGGTCGCGACTTTTTTGCCACTGAGAGATTGGATATCATCGATCAACAAGAGATCAAGGCTACGGTAAGTCTTTTTGAACTTTTCCATTTCCCCAAGTCGCAAGTGTTCAAGAAAGTCATTGATAAAGCTTTCGGCAGGAATGTACTTGACACGCGCATCAGGAATATTTTTCAAAATCTCATTTCCAATCGCATTGAGTAAGTGAGTCTTTCCAAGACCAGGTCCTCCATAGATGAAAAGAGGATTATAGGTCAGAGCTAAATCTTCAGATACAGCTAGTGCAGCAGACACCGCCCAAACATTCCCATCACCTTGAATAAAGTTATCAAAGGTATATTTTTCTTTTAATCCTGTTTCAGAATAGGGAATCGTTGGTAGTGCAGGTGTGTAATCGTAAGTAGAGACACTATTCGTATCATTTACTTGAGGGGATTCTGTACTCTGAGGTTTAGTGAAAATATAGTGAGGTTTGATTTCAGAATCATAAATTTCAAAACCAGCAGCAATGATAATATCTTTTAATTGCTTTTCCCACACCATTTCCATCTCTGATCTCGGTAGAAATATAGTAGCTGTATTTTCTTCTACTTTGATGAGTTCAGCAGGTGTAGCATAGAAATCATACATAGATCGAGTCAATCTTTCTTGAGCAAATTCTAAAATACGATTCCAAAATTGCTTTTCTTTCAACTAATTTTCCTCCTTTACTATGATTTTAGTAGTTTAGTGCTAGACTTATTTTACCATAGATAATAGGATTTTTCCACAGATTGGGGAAAAGAATCCACAATGTTAGCAGTATTTATCCACAGGTTGGGGATAAATAAGAAAATCCTTGATTTAGTAGGCTTTTTGATAAAAAAATTGGTGGATAAATTTGTGAGTTGAGAAAATAAAAGAACAGCCTTATTTCAGGCTGTTAATAATTCTATCGTATTCTTCTTGACTTGAAAAGGAGATAATAATCTTTCCAGTATCTTTTTTTGAAAGTTTAATTTCTACACTTAAACCGAGTAGTTTTTTTAATTTATCTTCTTCGTCTTTGATGAAAGAATCATTTTTTAGTTGCTTCTTGTGTTTTTTCTCTGTAAGAAGTGATTCTAGCTTTCTCACAGAGATGTCTTCATTTTTAATTAGTTGGAAGAAATAGTCTTGCTGCTCTTTGTCCAAACCAACTAGTGAACGTGCATGCGCTTGAGAAATTTTTCCATTTTCTACTTCAGTTAAGATATATTCTGGTAGGGAAAGCAAACGAATAAAATTAGTGATATAAGGACGAGATTTCCCCATTTTATCTGCTATCTCAGTGTGAGTAAATCCTTTTTCTACTAAAGATTCGTAGGCGCGTGCTTCTTCAACAGGATTTAAATTTTCTCTCTGCAAATTCTCAATGATAGACTGAATCATCATTTCCTGATCTGAGAGGTGCTTTACAACGGCTGGAATAGAAGTAAGACCAGCTAAGAGAGAAGCCCTATATCGTCTCTCTCCTGCAAGGATTTCATAACCAATTACAGGAGATTGACGAACGATGATTGGTTGGATGAGCCCATTTTCTTTGATTGACTGAGCCAATTCCTTTAATTTTTCTACATCAAATTCTTTTCGAGGTTGGTAAGGATTCTTTTGTATTTCAGAGATAGAAATCATTTCAAATTTTTCCATGATTCTACACTAACATATCTTTTACTTTCTGTAAAGTTTTCTTTACACTGATGTCAATTAAGACTCTAAATCACCAGAATTCTTATCTAGTTTAATTGAGGTTGTTTCTTCTTTACCGTTACGGTAGTAGGTTACTTTGATAGTATCTCCGATAGCATGATTGTAAAGAGCATGTTGCAGGTCTGTTGATGAGGCAATCTCTTTGTCGTCAACTTTGGTAATGACATCATATTTTTGAAGATGTCCATTTGCTGGCATATTGTTTTGAACAGATCGAACAACTACACCTGAAGTGAGGCCACTTGGAATGTTAAGTTTTCTAAGATCACTAGCTCCAACATTTGATAGATTGACCATTTGAATTCCAAGAGCAGGACGAGTCACTTTACCATCACTTTCAAGCTGTTTAATGATATTTTGTGCATCGTTTGAAGGAATTGCAAAACCAAGACCTTCTACAGATGTTCCACCATTACTTGCAATTTTACTTGATGTAATACCAATTACTTGTCCTTGAATATTTACAAGTGGACCACCAGAGTTACCAGGGTTAATGGCTGTATCTGTTTGAATGGCTTTTGTTGAAATAGCTTGACCATCTTCAGATTTTAGAGAAACATTTCGATTAAGACTTGAAATAATCCCCTGTGTAACTGTATTAGCATATTCTGAACCTAGAGGACTACCGATAGCAATCGCTGTTTCTCCAACACTTAGTTGACTTGAATCCCCAAATTCTGCTACTGTTGTAACTTTTTCTGAAGAAATTTTAACGACAGCAATATCAGAGAAGGTATCAGATCCGACAATTTCACCAGGAACCTTGGTACCATCTGCTAAGCGGATATCAACTTTTGAAGCTCCATTGATAACGTGAGTATTAGTTACAAGATAGGCATCTTTATCATCCTTTTTATAGATGACACCTGATCCCTCACTTGCGATTTGTTGATTTTCTGAATCAGAATTAGTGTCATCAGCATTAAATACACTACTTTGTCTACTGCTAGAAGAAGAATAAGTAATGATTGAGACAACAGCATCCTTAACTTTATTTACTGCTTGAGTGGTTGAATTTTCATTCTTATAGGATGTTTGAGTGACAGTGCCAGAATTATTATTTGTAGCTTGATTTCCTTGTTTTTGATAAAGTTGTAATGTTACGAAACTTCCTAAGGCACCACTTAAAAATCCGATTAGAATGATTGCTAGAACTTTAACTCCTTTTTTGTAAAATTTTTGTAAGTGTTTCATAAACGCCTCCGTTTGTTATTTATTTACTCAGATTATAAACCTATTAACTTAATCCAAACTTAAAAGCTTAAAGTTTTACACAAGTTGTGGACAACTCGCTTTATTCTGTGAATTTGCTAGAAATTTAGGATGATTTTTGTGTGTATAAGATGTGAAATGAAGTGTGGATATGATAAAATAGAAGAATGAAAATAAAAATTGTAACAGTAGGAAAATTAAAAGAAAAATACCTTAAAGATGGAATTGCTGAATATACCAAACGAATTTCACGTTTCGCCAAATTAGAAATGATTGAGCTCACTGATGAGAAGACACCTGACAAAGCCAGTGAATTAGAAAATCAAAAAATCTTGGAAACAGAAGGCGAAAGAATTCTTTCTAAGGTTGGAGAAAGAGACTTTGTCGTTGTACTAGCCATTGAAGGAAAAACACTCTCCTCAGAGGAATTTAGTAAGCAACTAGAGCAAGCTTCTATCAAAGGATACTCAACTCTTACTTTTATCATTGGAGGAAGTTTGGGTCTAGCTCCTGTTGTAAAAAATAGGGCCAATCTTTCTGTCAGTTTTGGCCGTCTGACATTACCACATCAGTTAATGAGATTGGTTTTAGTTGAACAAATTTACCGTGCTTTTACAATTCAACAGGGTTCTCCTTACCACAAATAGAAGATTGACTTAGCTCTTGTTTTTTGATAGAATGGTCATGTTAGGTCTCATAGCTCAGCTGGATAGAGCATTCGCCTTCTAAGCGAACGGTCGCAGGTTCGAATCCTGCTGGGATCAATTTTAGATGCGAAGCTGGGATAAATCCCAGCTTTTTTCTTAAAAAAGTGCGTTTCAGGTGCAAAAATGTACAGTTGGGAAGAATTTTTTCTTACATGGTCTTCATTTTGTATAATAGGTGTGTAAGTTAACTTACAAGAAAAAATAATACAGGAGATTTCATTATGAAAAATACAGTAAAGTTGGAACAATTTAAAGAAGTAACAGAGGCAGAATTGCAGGAGATTCGAGGTGGAGATTGGAGAATTTCAGAAACAATTCGTAATCTTATTTTTCCAAGAAGAAAGTAATGAAATAAAGGTAGAGAGTAATGGATTTATTTGGATTAGGGATAGCTATTTTTTATTTTCTCATCATTAGCAAAAGTTATGAATGGATTTGTAAAATAAATAGAAAAGAACAAATTGCTTTTTTCTGTTACACATGCATCTCAGTTTTTATACTTGAAGAAATTATTACACTGGTATATTCTAATAGTTTTGCTTTGTCTAAATTTTTATTTCCTTTGGTTGTGTACCTTTATTTAAGAAAGTTAAAGAAGTCTGAAAAATACAAAGCTATTTTTATTAGTTTACTACTGTCTTTATTATATCACAGTACTCATACTTTTATATCCGTAACCTTATCTTCTATAACAGGAGATGAAGTAGTATTAAACTACAAAAGTACATTCCTTTTAGTAGTATTGTTGATGACTTATTTTTCTATTCTAATAATAATTCGTTATTTTCATCTGGATATTAAATATTTTGATAAAGATTATCTGTACCCTTTTTTAAAAAAAGTAATAGTTGCTTTTATTGGTTTGCATATCTTATTGTTTATTTCAGATATAGTAAGTACAACTCATCATTTAAATAGCTTCGGAAGTATTTTATCAACCATTGTTTTTATTTGCTTGTTATTGATTTTCTTTGCAATGAATTCTCACAAGATTCAAATTGAAAAAGAGATTGCTCTAAAACAAAAGAAATTTGAACAAAAACATTTACAGACTTATACTGATGAAATTGTGGAGTTGTATAATGAAATTCGAGGTTTTCGTCATGATTATGCAGGAATGCTTGTCAGCATGCAAATGGCGATTGACAGTGGAGATTTACAAGAAATTAACAGGGTTTACAATGAAGTCCTAGTAAAAGCAAATCAGAAATTGAGGTCAGAAAAATATACTTACTTTGATTTAAATAATATAGAAGATTCTGCTTTACGAAGTTTAATTGCTCAATCGATTGTCTATGCACGAAAAAATGATGTAGAGTTTACATTGGAAGTAAAGGATATCATTACTAGACTGTCAATAGATTTACTTGATCTTGTTCGTATCATGAGCATTTTACTAAACAATGCCGTTGAAGGTGCTGCAGATAGTTATTTGAAACAAATGGAAGTTGCAGTCATTAAAATGGATTTTGAAACAGTTATAGTTATCCAAAATTCATGCAAAATCACTATGACGCCTTCAGAGGATCTATTTGCCTTAGGTTTCTCTACCAAGGGAAGAAATAGAGGTCTAGGACTTAATAATGTCAAAGAGATTTTAGATAAGTATGACAACATTATCTTAGAAACAGAGATGGAAGACAACACATTTAGACAAATTATTAGATTTAAGAGGGAATTCGAATGAAAGTATTAATTTTAGAAGATGTTATTGAGCATCAAGTGAGACTAGAGAGAATATTGAATGAAATCTCTGAGGAATCGAATATTCCTATTTCATATAAGACAACAGGAAAAGTTCGTGAGTTTAAGGAATATATCGAAAATGATGAAGTAAACCAGCTTTATTTCCTAGATATCGATATTTATGGAATTGAGAAAAAGGGATTTGAAGTGGCTCAGTTTATTCGTCATCACAATCCTTATGCTATTATTGTCTTTATTACCAGTCGATCTGAATTCGCTACTTTAACTTATAAGTATCAGGTATCAGCTTTAGATTTTGTAGATAAGGACATCAATGATGAATTGTTCAAAAAACGTATCGAGCAGAGTATTTTTTACACTAAGAGCATGCTGCTTGAAAACGAAGATGTTGTAGACTATTTTGATTACAACTATAAGGGAAATGATTTGAAAATTCCTTACCATGATATTCTGTATATCGAAACAACAGGTGTTTCTCATAAATTGCGAATTATTGGTAAGAATTTTGCCAAAGAGTTTTATGGAACTATGACAGATATTCAGGAGAAGGACAAACATACCCAGCGATTTTATTGCTCCCATAAATCTTTCCTTGTCAATGTAGGAAATGTGAGAGAAATTGATCGAAAAAATTTAGAAGTTGTCTTTTATGAAGATCATCGTTGTCCTATTACCCGTTTGAAAGTTCGTAAACTAAAAGATATTCTAGAGAAAAAATCTAAAAAGTGATTGACAATAAGTAAGAAATTGATATAATGGTTATATCTGCTACAGATAGATGGTCCGTTGGTCAAGGGGTTAAGACACCGCCTTTTCACGGCGGTAACACGGGTTCGAATCCCGTACGGACTATTTTATCCGCCATAGCTCAGTTGGTAGTAGCGCATGACTGTTAATCATGATGTCGTAGGTTCGAGTCCTACTGGCGGAGTTAGATAAAAAGAACACCATCTGGTGTTCTTTTTATTCTTAGTTTGTATCACCTAACATTTTCATAAGGAAGTCTGTCATTTCTTGCGGACTTTCTTTTTTCCCATGAGCAATCCAAGTCTGACAAACACCAAATAGGGCATTTGTTAGATAAATACTGCTATATTCTAACTCAATTGAATTTAGTTGTAGTTGCATAAAACGTTTCTGAAGATCAGTACTAAGCATAATATGCAGTTTATTTCTCAAAAAATTTTGGATTTCTTTGGTTCCATTTTCAGAAAGAAGAGCAGCCAGAAGTGGTTCTGATTCTAGATATTCAAATACTTCTAGAATAGCATCTCTTTTATGATGAACATGTTTTTGGAAGATATATTCAAATGTATGAAATAACTTACTTTGATAGTGTTCAATCATATCATACTTATCTTTGTAGTGAGTGTAGAAGCTAGAACGACTAATTCCGGCTTTTTCTGCTAATTTGACAGTAGAAATTTGATCAAAGGGCTGGTCCATCAATAATTGAACCATGGCATTTTCGATAATTCGTTTTGTTTTTAAACGTTTGTTACTTTCTTTCATAATTTCTCCTTGTAAACAAAAATAGACTATGTGTCTAAAAAATTATTTTTTACCTTGTAATTTAGATTTTTTGATGTATAATCTATTATATCAAAATTTTAGACAATATGTGTAAAAAAGGAGGAAACATGTTTAAAGAATGGAAAGCAATATTTAAAAAACCGACCTTTATCATTGTAATGATAGGGATTTCTCTCATTCCAGCTTTATACAACATTATATTTTTATCGTCCATGTGGGATCCATATGGTCAAGTATCGGAGTTACCTGTGGCAGTTGTCAATAAAGATAAGGAAGCTTCTTATAATGGACAGACTATGACAATTGGTGAAGACATGGTGTCTAATTTAAAAGAAAATAAGGTTTTAGATTTTCACTTTGTTAATGAAGAGGAAGGGGAAAAAGGGCTAGAAGATGGTGACTACTACATGGTAGTGACTTTACCAAGTGACTTATCTGAAAAAGCTACTTCTATCCTAACGAATCATCCTGAACAGATGCAGATTGATTATCAGACGTCAAGTGGGCATAGCTTTATTGCAAGTAAGATGAGTGATTCTGCAATGACACAATTAAAACAAACTGTCTCTACTAATGTTACGGAAACATACACTAAGGCTTTATTTCAAAAAATGAATGATTTGAAATCTGGAATAAATAAGGCAGCTGAAGGAAGTGAACAATTGGCTAATGGAGCCGATCAGTTGGTGACGGGAAGTCAAACGTTGACGACAAATCTTAATACTCTAGCTAATTCAACTGTAACTTTTTCAAATGGAGCGGATCAATTTACAAAAGGCTTATCTAGCTATGTGTCTGCTATAGAGCAATTACATATTGGTTTAGGAACTTTTAATAGTGGTTTACAAAGTTATACAAATGCTGTCTCACAAGTTGACACTGGACTTGGTCAATTAGCTTCAAAAACTCCTGAGTTGGTGACAGGTGTAAATCAGCTAAATACAGGTATAAAGTCCTATACAGGTGGCGTTTCACAACTGGATACAGGTCTCAATCAATTTTCAGTTGGTGTAAATGCTTATACAAGTAGTGTGAAAGAACTTTCTAACGGAACAAGTCAATTATCCAATCAATCAGATACACTAAGAGATGGAATGGAGCAATTAAATACTGGTATTAAAGAAATTTCAAGTCAATTAGAGTCCTCATCTCAACAAAGTGAAGAAATAGCGCAATTGGCAACAAGCTTAGGAGAACTAAATAAAACACTACAAGCTCTTAAAATATCAGATAATACTCAACTGAAAAGTACATTGTCAGAAGCTTTGCCAAATCTAACAACTCTTGCTCAGGATATTGTGACAAAAAGTCAGACAGAACAAGAGAAAACTATTGCTAACCTTCAATCAACAGCTACTTATCAATCTCTTACAGAGGAACAAAAGAAAGAACTGACAGAAGCTATTTCTAAAAATTCTAATTCTACTATTGAGTCAGCAAAAACAATTTTAACGACAGTAGGGGGATTAAAAGAAAGTATAGAGAATTCAGAACAACAAGTATCTAATCTATCTGATGTGCAGACGAAAGCAAATCAACTCTTACCTGCAGCATCTAGCTCCTTGACAACATTGTCAAATGGATTTACAACATTACAAACTTCTGTAAATAATCAGTTAGTTCCTGGAAGTCAGTCAATTGAAAAAGGTGTTGTAAACTACACTAAAGGATTGGATACTATTTCTATTGGTGCTAATCAACTAAGTGAAAAAAATACAAGTTTAACAACTAGTCTAGATAAATTAGTTTCTGGATCAAGTAAGTTGACAGAAAATACATCAACCTTGACAGCTGGAGTAGATGCGTTAGCTGGAAAAGCTCCAGAATTAGTATCAGGTATAGAAAGTTTGTCATCTGGTTCTGCTCAATTGAATAATAAGAGCCCAGAGCTGATAGCAGGTCTTACTACATTACAATTTGGCTCTAGTCAATTAACAGATAAATCAACACAGTTACTTTCTGCAGCATCTCAACTAGGAAGTGGCGCTATGAAGATAGCAGATGGTGCTGGAAAACTAGCAGATGGTGGAACAACCTTAACCTCTAGTCTTGAAAATTTACAGACAGGAGTTGATTCATTAGGACAAGGATTAGGTAATGCAAATACTCAACTTAAATCAGCTTCAACAGAATCTAAAAATGCAGAAACATTATCTGAACCTCTAGTTCTCTCAAAAACAGACAATGACCAAGTCCCTGTAAATGGGATTGCTATGGCTCCTTATATGATATCAGTTGCTCTTTTTGTTGCTGCTATATCTACCAATATGATTTTTGCTAAGTTGCCTTCTGGACGTCATCCAGAGAGCCGTTGGGCTTGGTTGAAGTCTCGTTCTGAAATAAATGGGATTATAGCTGTCTTAGCAGGTGTTTTAGTTTATGGAGGTGTCCATCTTATTGGATTGACTGCGAACCATGGGATGAGGACCTTGATTCTAATTATAATCACAAGTTTAGCTTTCATGTCTATGGTGACAGCTTTAACAACTTGGAATAGCCGTATTGGAGCTTTCTTCTCTCTTATTTTACTTTTATTACAGTTAGCATCAAGTGCAGGGACCTATCCCCTTGCTTTGACAAATGATTTCTTCAAAGGTGTCAATCCTTGGTTACCAATGAGTTATTCTGTATCAGGCTTACGACAAACAATCTCTATGACAGGAAATATTCATCACCAAGTGATTTTCCTTATTATAACACTAGCTTTCTTTACTGCTTTAGGTATGCTAGCTTATCAACCTAAGAAAATGGAAGAAGATTAAAAAGATTGGCCAAGGAATTGGTCAATCTTTTTCTGTCTTAGATAAATTTCGTCTGTGATTATAGATCCCAAAAAGAAGAAGGGCAGTTAGTGAGCAGGCTACTCCAATAACAAAACCATTGGGGATAAAGGAAAGTGTAATGGTGCCTTTTCCTTTTGGAACATCAACTTTCATAAAACCAGTCTGAGCCTGCTTGATTTCAAGTTTTTTCCCATCTTGGTATGCAGACCAACCTTTGTCATAAGGAATAGTGAAGAAAATAGAGGTATCTTGTTTTACTTCATATGTAGCAAAGACTTTATTTTTAGAGGTGGATACTTCTACAGGTTGTTCTTTAATCTTTTGAATTGCCTCAGTAAGAGCCTGAGTATCTAAACGATAGAAGGTTGGGGATTCAAATGACACCTGAGAATTTCCAGGGAAACTAACACTGATATTGAAAGTTTGTCGTTCTTCAGTATAACCCAAATTAAAGAAATTAAATGCATTGTCAGTTGTAAAAGTCTTTTTTTTTCCATTGACAATGATGTCAACTTTCTTTTGCTTATCGTTTGTAAAATGAAGATTTGAAAAAGAGAGATAGACTTGACTATTTTGAGGAACCTCAATTTGATAATCAATCTTTGCATCTTCATTCGCAGAACCTGTGATGCTCGTTAAACCATCTGAAGTATCTGTTTTATCAGATGCTATTTGGGAGAAGTAATCCATGTTGAGATTAGCAAGCTGGTTTATAAATAAAGCCTGATTATCTAGAGTGTGATTATTAAAGTTTACATCGGTGTAAATAGATTGAGTGGCAAAGGCAATGGGTAAAGAGAGTTGATTTTTATATAAGGTTAAATGATCCTTTTGATAAATCTCTTGAAAGCCATACTTATCAAGTGAAGTTTCAGAAATATTGTACTGGATTCCAAATAAACTATCTGCTAAAAGACTATTATTTGCATAACGGAGATTGAGGTTAGTTCCAGAGGATTTGAATCCCAGTTTATCCAAACTAGTGCTAGCTGAACGATTTCGTACAGACGAAAATTGAGAGATTCCATTGTAGTTAAATTTCATACTGTCATTCCCAGTCTGAATTTGCAGTTTTTCAGTACGTGTAAATGAATTGTCAATTTGGTTTAGAATGGATTCCATAGCGGTGATATCTCTATTATAGGCGCTACGAGAAGCAAAGGCCCATTCTTTAGCTATTCCTTCCATTTGAGATGATGCATTTAAGCTTATCTCAGCTATTATAAATAAAGACAAAAGAATTGCAAATAGATTTACAGAGATAAATTTTCTAATGACTGCAAGAAGTAAAAGAGCATAAACTAGTAGAAATTCAAGAGTGAGTAGGATATTCAAATCAGTTAGAAAAGAATAGTGCGATTTAAAATAGATAGTAGCCAAAAATCCTGTTAGTACAAGAAAAAGTGAGACAAATAGATTCCAGAGCTTCAGTTCTTTCAGACGATTTAAGACTTCTGCTGCAGTATAAATTAACAGAGTGGAAAAAATCCAAGCATAGCGATGCAAAAACATATTTGGGGTATGCATCCCTTGCCAAAATAAATCAAGTGCTTCTATGTAAAAGCTTGTTATTAAAAAAATAAAGAAAATTGCATAAGTAAGTTTCACGTGAAACCTTATGGATTTTATTGTGAAAAATAGAATGGTCAAAATAAAAGGAAGCAATCCAACAAAAATCATTGGTATAGATCCATACTTAGTTGTATCAAAAGATCCAATGAATTGTTTTGCGAAAATATCCAGATACCAGCTACTATCTGTCTTTAATTTTGTGATGGCAGTCAACTTCTCTCCATGAGTTTGTAAATCAAACAGTGTAGGAAGAGTCATAATCAAACTAGCCATTCCAGCTAAAAAGGAGGTAACAACAAAATCAAGAAAAGATGATTTTCGAGTTTTAAAGTCCCAAGAAATTTGGCAGAGATACCAGAAAATAAGAAACAATGCTGTCATATACCCAAAATAATAATTTTGAATAAATAAGATTGACAAACTTGCAAAGTATAGTAGGCGCTTCTTTTGTGTTATAAGTAGGTGTAAACCAGTTATAATTAAAGGAATCAAGATAAAAACATCTAGCCAGGTTTTAATCTCTAACTGACTGACAATGAAGCTCATTAAAGCATAGGAAGTAGATAAGGCAAGTTTTAAAAATTTTGGGATATCTTTAAATAATCTAGTCAAACTAAAGAAGGTTGACAGACCAATCAATCCAAATTTTAAGAGAATGGTCAGATAAACAGCATCTGGCATATTCGACAGATTAAAAAAGTAAACCAGAGGTGAGAGAAAACTACCCAAGTAATAACTAGATAGAGCATAGAAATTCAGTCCGAGGCCACTTGTAAAGGTGTAAAACAAACTACCATTTCCATGTAAAATATTTCGTAAAGCCACATCAAAAATAACGTATTGATGGAAACCGTCTCCTAATAGTGGAGATGTATCGCTATTCCAGTAGATACCTTGAGTTAGGTATACTCCAGTCATAATTACTAAAGGAATGATGAAAGAAACAAAATAGGTCCAATATGTTTTAAAAAATGATTTCATGTTACCTCGTAGAATGATAGAAAACTCAGTTGGTTACCCCAACTGAGTTTTGAAGTCTTATTTAATCTTTCCAAAGTTCTTTAACTTTTGCTTGTACTTCTGCATTTTCTAGGAATTCATCATAGGTTTCATCGATACGATCAATGACGCCATTCTTAGACAAAACAACGATATGGTTTGCTAAAGTTTGAATGAACTCGTGGTCATGACTGGCAAAGATGATTGATTCTTTAAAGTTTTTCAATCCATCGTTCAAGCTTGAGATAGATTCCAAGTCCAAGTGATTTGTTGGATCATCAAGTACAAGGACATTTGATTTCAAGAGCATGAGTTTTGAAAGCATGACACGTACTTTTTCTCCCCCTGACAAGACGTTTACAGGTTTGTTAACCTCATCTCCAGAAAAGAGCATACGACCGAGGAAACCACGTAGGAAGGTATTGTCATCATCTTCTTTACTTGCAAATTGACGTAACCAGTCAAGGATTGACTCTCCTCCTGCAAAATCAGCCGAGTTGTCTTTTGGCAAGTAAGAACGGCTAGTAGTAACTCCCCACTTGACAGTTCCTTCATAGTCAATGTCACCCATAATTGCACGAATTAATGCAGTCGTTTGGATGTCATTTTGTCCAATAAGAGCTGTCTTATCACCTGGACGCAAGATGAAACTAATATTGTCTAGGATAGTTTCGCCATCAATCTTTACAGTTAGATTTTCTACTGTCAAGAGATCATTACCAATCTCACGTTCTGCTTTAAAGTTGATAAATGGGTATTTACGACTAGAAGGAACAATTTCTTCTAATTCAATCTTGTCAAGCATTTTTTTACGAGACGTTGCTTGTCTTGACTTAGAAGCGTTGGCAGAGAAGCGAGCAACGAATTCTTGCAATTGCTTAATTTTTTCTTCTGCCTTGGCATTACGGTCTGCTAGCAATTTAGCAGCAAGCTCAGAAGATTCCTTCCAGAAGTCGTAGTTTCCGACATAGAGTTTGATTTTTCCAAAGTCAAGGTCGGCCATATGAGTACACACTTTGTTTAAGAAGTGACGGTCGTGGGATACTACAATAACGGTGTTATCAAAGTCAATCAAGAAGTCTTCTAGCCAAGTAATAGATTGGATGTCCAACCCGTTGGTCGGCTCGTCCAAGAGAAGAACGTCTGGTTTGCCAAAAAGTGCTTTAGCAAGGAGAACCTTCACTTTTTCACCATTGGCCAATTCGCTCATGTTTTGATAGTGCAATTCTTCTGGAATGTTTAGGTTTTGAAGTAATTGAGATGCTTCACTTTCTGCCTCCCAACCTCCAAGTTCAGCAAATTCACCTTCGAGTTCGGCTGCACGAACACCATCTTCATCGGAAAAATCTTCCTTCATGTAAATGGCATCTTTTTCTTTCATGATGTTGTAAAGTTTTTCATTTCCCATAATGACGACATCAATAACTCGCTCGTCTTCATAGTCAAAATGATTTTGACGGAGAACAGAGAGACGTTCATCTGGACCAAGAGAGATGTGACCAGTTGTTGGCTCGATATCACCAGCTAAGATTTTTAAGAATGTAGACTTCCCAGCACCATTAGCACCAATCAATCCGTATGTATTTCCTTCTGTAAATTTGATATTGACATCATCAAAAAGTTTGCGATCACTAAAACGTAGTGAAACATCAGATACTGTAAGCAATGTTTTTCTCCTATAATATGTAATATATTTATTCTACTAGAAAAGAGAGAAATATTCAAATTTTTGTTTGTCAATTTTATGTCAATTAAGTTTACAGGTCTGTTTACAATGAGTTAGTTGTTTGATTTAAATAATTTTCTGTTATTTTAACAAAAAAATGCTATAATTGAAGAGACAATTTCGAAGGAGAAAAAAATGACGAAACCCATTATTTTAACAGGAGATCGCCCAACAGGAAAACTGCATATTGGACATTATGTTGGGAGTCTTAAAAATAGAGTATTACTGCAGGAAGAAGACAAGTATGACATGTTTGTTTTTTTGGCGGACCAACAAGCATTGACAGATCACGCCAAAGACCCTCAAACGATTGTAGAATCGATTGGGAATGTTGCCTTAGATTACCTAGCAGTTGGATTAGATCCAAGTAAATCAACTATCTTTATTCAAAGCCAAATTCCAGAGTTGGCTGAATTATCTATGTACTATATGAATTTGGTGTCACTAGCTCGTTTGGAACGGAATCCGACAGTAAAAACAGAGATTGCTCAAAAAGGGTTTGGAGAAAGTATTCCGACAGGATTTTTGGTTTATCCAATTGCGCAAGCAGCAGATATTACTGCCTTCAAGGCTAATTATGTTCCTGTTGGGACAGATCAGAAACCAATGATTGAGCAAACTCGTGAGATTGTTCGTTCCTTTAATCATGCTTATAATTGTGAGGTCTTGGTGGAGCCGGAAGGTATTTATCCAGAAAATGAGAGGGCAGGGCGTTTGCCAGGTTTAGATGGAAATGCTAAAATGTCTAAATCCCTTAATAATGGTATTTATCTAGCTGATGATGTGGATACGTTGCGTAAAAAAGTCATGAGCATGTATACTGATCCAGACCATATTCGGGTTGAGGATCCAGGTAAGATTGAAGGAAATATGGTTTTCCATTATCTAGATGTATTTGGTCGTCCAGAAGATGCTCAAGACATTGCAGATATGAAAGAACATTATCAACGTGGTGGTCTTGGTGATGTAAAGACGAAACGTTATCTACTTGAAATATTAGAACTCGAACTTGGTCCTATTCGTGAGCGCCGTATCGAATTTGCTAAGGATATGGGAGAAGTGTACAATATGCTTCAAAAAGGTAGTGAAAAAGCGCGTGAGGTTGCGGGGCAAACCCTATCTGAGGTTAAAGGAGCAATGGGACTAAATTATTTTAAATAATAGATAAAATATGAATCATAAAGCTATCTCTTCCATAGGATCACAGGGATAGTTTTTTTATGATTTCTACCATAAATATAATTGACAAATTTTCATAGAATGGTATGATAGATACAATACAAAAAGAGTCAAGCTCAAAAAGAAAGAAAAGAGGAAACTTCAATGTCTAATTGGGATACTAAATTTTTAAAAAAAGGTTTTACCTTTGATGATGTATTGCTCATTCCAGCAGAAAGTCATGTGTTGCCTAATGATGCAGATTTAACAACAAAATTGGCAGATAATCTGACTTTAAATATCCCAATTATAACAGCCGCCATGGATACAGTCACAGAAAGTCAAATGGCTATTGCCATTGCTCGTGCAGGTGGTCTTGGAGTAATCCATAAAAATATGTCTATTGCGCAACAGGCAGATGAAGTTCGTAAGGTAAAACGTTCTGAAAATGGTGTTATTATTGATCCATTCTTCTTGACTCCAGAACACACGATTGCTGAAGCAGATGAACTGATGGGACGTTACCGTATCAGTGGTGTTCCAGTTGTGGAGACACTTGAAAATCGTAAATTGGTTGGTATTCTAACAAACCGAGATCTTCGCTTTATTTCAGATTACAATCAGCCAATCTCAAACCATATGACTAGTGAAAATCTTGTTACTGCTCCTGTTGGTACAGATCTTGCAACAGCTGAAAGCATTCTTCAAGAACACCGTATTGAAAAACTTCCTTTGGTTGATGAAGAAGGTCGTCTTTCTGGCTTGATTACTATTAAAGATATCGAAAAAGTAATTGAATTTCCTAATGCAGCAAAAGATGAGTTTGGTCGTCTTCTAGTTGCTGGTGCGGTAGGTGTCACTTCAGATACATTTGAACGTGCAGAGGCTCTTTTTGAAGCAGGAGCGGATGCGATTGTAATTGATACTGCACATGGTCACTCTGCTGGGGTTCTACGTAAAATTGCTGAAATTCGTGCTCACTTCCCAGACCGCACTTTGATTGCAGGTAATATTGCAACTGCTGAAGGTGCGCGTGCTCTTTATGATGCAGGTGTAGATGTTGTCAAAGTCGGTATCGGACCAGGTTCTATCTGTACTACTCGTGTGATTGCAGGGGTTGGTGTCCCACAAGTGACAGCAATCTATGATGCAGCAGCAGTTGCGCGTGAATATGGAAAAACAATCATTGCTGATGGTGGAATCAAGTATTCTGGAGATATTGTAAAAGCCCTTGCTGCAGGTGGAAATGCGGTTATGCTTGGATCAATGTTCGCTGGAACAGACGAAGCACCAGGTGAAACGGAAATCTTCCAAGGACGTAAGTTTAAGACTTACCGTGGTATGGGATCAATCGCTGCAATGAAGAAAGGTTCAAGTGACCGTTACTTCCAAGGTTCTGTCAATGAAGCAAACAAACTTGTTCCAGAAGGAATTGAAGGCCGTGTTGCCTATAAAGGCGCAGCAGCTGATATTGTCTTCCAAATGATTGGTGGTATTCGCTCTGGTATGGGTTACTGTGGTGCAGCTAACCTTAAAGAACTACATGATAATGCACAATTTATTGAAATGTCTGGGGCTGGTCTAAAAGAAAGCCATCCTCATGATGTACAAATCACTAATGAGGCACCAAACTACTCTATGTAAGTAGTAAAAAAGAACTCCTGATTTTCAGGAGTTCTTTTTGTTATTATGTGACTACTAGTCCGTCTCGCTCCGCAAGGTGCGAGACAAATAAACCACCCGCTATGCGGGTGCGCATCGAAGGTTATACCAAAAAACTCCAAACGCGATACAATAAAGGTGTTCAAGCCAATTGTAAAGCGAAAGGAGAAAAATATGGCACAAAAGGCACATAGTTTATCACACACAAAGTGGATGTGTAAATATCACATTGTGTTCACCCCTAAGTATAGACGAAAAGTAATTTATAATCAATATCGAAGTAGTTTGGGAGAAATATTCCATCGATTATGTAGTTATAAAGGTGTTGAGATTATCGAAGGTCACTTAATGCCAGACCATGTACATATGTTAGTCAGTATTCCACCGAGGATAAGTGTTTCAAGTTTCATGGGGTATTTAAAAGGTAAAAGTGCACTCATGATGTTTGACAAACACGCCAACCTCAAGTACAAGTTTGGGAATCGGCATTTCTGGGCAGAAGGTTATTATGTAAGTACAGTAGGGCTTAATGAAGCCACAATTAAGAAATATATTCAAGAACAGGAAAAGCATGATATAGCACTAGATAAATTAAGTGTAAAAGAATATGAGGATCCCTTTAGGGATAGTGGTAAGTAGTACCAAGGTCTCTTTAAGAGGCAAGTGACGAGTCAAGAGCAATGAGGCTTGAACAACGTGAAAGCCAGCGTCTTTAGGCGCTGGCTGGTGATTTGGGCTTATAGCCCTGGTGCAAACCACCCGTTAGACGGGTGGTTATGATTTACAAAGTTGTCAATGTTGATTTACAGAAATTTTACCATTTTGAATGTTGAAAATACTAAGGTTTTCTGGCAAGTTTTGTAAGTGGTCTAAACTTGTTGTTGTAATAAAGGTTTGGATAGATTGAGAAATGGTTTCTAGTAATTTTAGTTGCCGTGTATTGTCAAGTTCGCTCATAACATCATCAAGCAGTAGTATCGGAGACTCATTGGTAATACTTTCCATTAGCTCAATTTCCGCCAGTTTTATAGAAAGAACAAGGCTACGATGTTGACCTTGGCTTCCAAAACTAGCATCCATACCATTGATATAAAAAGAAATATCATCTCGATGAGGGCCAACTCCAGTATTCTTTTTAAATAAATCTCTGGATCTGCTTTTATCTAAAGCAATTTTAAAGGAACTTGTTAGCTGTTCTTCATTAGTGAAGTTGACAGATGATTGATAAGATATTGACAGTTCTTCTAATTTATTTGAAATTTCTAAGTGTTTTTTTTGGCCAAATTTCTCTAAGTCTTTAATGAATTTTATCCGATGCTTTATAACGCGACAACCATAATCTATTAACTGATCATCTAAGACTGACAGAAATGTTTCATCAATCTTTTGGCTGGATTTTAGGTAAGTATTTCTCTGCTTGAGTATATGGTTATAGTTTGACAAGTCTGACAAGTAGATTGGTTTAATTTGTCCCAGTTCGATGTCTATAAACTTTCGACGGACAGAAGGTGCTCCCTTAATTAGCTGGAGATCTTCAGGCGCGAAGAGGACAACATTCATATGTCCAATGTAGTCTGATAGGCGCGCTTGTTTTAAGTGATTGACCTTAGTCACACGCCCTTTTGGTGTTAAATCAATTTCTAGAGGGATAGAGCTTGTTTTTTTCTGTAGCAAGCCAGAAAGATGGAGTTGCTCGTTATCAAAATGAATGAGATTTTTATCTGTACGAGTCCGATGACTACGTGTCAAGGCTAAGAAATAGATTGCCTCTAGAATATTGGTTTTTCCTTGTGCATTTTGACCTAGAAAGACATTTAATTTTGGATTGAAATCAATTTTTGCCTCTTTGTAGTTTCGAAAGGTTTTAATTGTTAAATGTTGGAGCCACATGGTTATCTTCCTGGAAAACGTGGAACTTGTTTGGTTTTAGGTGATGAAGAAGTTTTTTGTTTTTCTTTCTTGACACCTTTATTCATCTCTTTGACAAGTTTAGCAATTCGCTCTTTCTCAATCTTATCTGCTTGATACTCTTCTTGCTCTTTTAAACTTGGTTGTGTCAAGGTGATGTCAATCTTTAAATCAGGAATGTCAATCGTATCTCCAACACGAATTTTTTTCCCACGTCTACTTTCTAACTCACCATTAAAGTAAACTTGATGATCCATTAAAAAGGATTTGATAGCACCACCGCTTTGTATAATTCCAAGTTCTTTTAGGAGGGCTTGGAGCGTAATAAATTCTTCAAATAATTTGTATTCCATAATTCACCTCAATCTTTGGTATTATACCATATTTTCCTTGAAATAGCTGAAGGAAAGTTAGTTGAAATGAAAACGGTTTTACTCTTTAAAGCTATAAAGAGAACAAGAAAAATTTTGATTTTCGTGGTATAATAGAACTCTATATGTAAGGAGGTAAGGTATGGAATTAGTGCCTGGAATTTCAGCACATTTTGTTCAATCCAAAAAGTTTAAAACAAATAAAATCACTATTCGTTTTACTGCTCCCTTATCTCTTGAGACAATAGCAGGACGCATGTTAAGTGCAAGTATGTTGGAGACGGCAAATAAAGCTTATCCCACATCACAAGCATTTCGCAGATACTTGGCAAGTTTATATGGAACAGATATTTCCACAAGTGCTTATCGTAGAGGACAGGCACATATTCTTGACTTAACATTTACCTACGTGCGAGATGAGTTCTTGAGTAAAAAAAATGTCTTGACTTCTCGAATTTTGGAATTGGTGAAACAGACTTTATTTGCTCCCTTAGCTCAAGATAGTGCTTTTGAGCCAGCCCTATTTGAAATTGAAAGAAAACAGTTATTGGCTAGTTTAGCTACTGATATGGATGATTCATTTTATTTTGCTCATAAGGAGTTGGATAGCTTGTTCTTCCATGATGAGCGTCTTCAATTGAGATACAGTGATTTACGAAATAGCATTTCAAATGAGTCTCCGGAAAGTAGCTACACGTGCTTTCAAAATGCTCTGAAAAATGATCGTATTGATTTCTTTTTCTTAGGTGACTTCAACGAAGTAGAAATTACAGAATCACTGAAATCATTACCCTTTACAGCTAGAGAGAACGGCGTCACTATCCAGTACCATCAATCTTATTCGAATGTTCTACGAGAAGGAATGTTTCAGAGGAATGTTGGGCAATCTATTTTGGAATTAGGCTATCATTCTCCTGTAAAATATGGTGATGATGAGCATTTGCCCATGCTTGTGATGAATGGTTTGTTAGGTGAATTTGCACATTCAAAACTTTTTACAAACGTTCGTGAAAATGCTGGAATAGCCTACACAGTCTCTAGTCAATTGGATTTGTTTAGTGGTCTGTTAAGGATGTATGCGGGTATTGATAGAGAAAATCGAAATCAGGCTAGAAAAATGATGAATCATCAATTGCTAGATCTGAAAAAGGGTAACTTTACAGATTTTGAGCTTGAACAAACAAAGGAGATGATTCGACGATCTTTGTTGATGGCTCAAGATAATCAACAGACCCTAGTTGAAAGAGTCTATTTGAATGCTCTATTTGGAAAATCAAGCTTTGATATGGATCGATTGGTGGCAAAATTAGAGAATGTTGAGAAAGAAGCTGTATGTAAAGCTGCCAACAGTTTAAAGTTACAAGCGATTTACTTTATGGAAGGAGTAGAATGACAAAGGTTACTTTTGAGGAAAAATACTATCCTGCTGTAAAGGAAACAGTCTACAAAACACAATTGTCAAATGGGTTGACAGTTTCTTTACTCCCTAAGCAAGATTTCAATGAGGTTTATGGGATTGTAACAGTTCAATTTGGTTCTGTAGATGCAACTTATACAAGTTTGGAAAAAGGTTTACGTCATCATCCAGCAGGAATTGCACATTTTCTTGAACATAAATTGTTTGAAAGAGAAAATTCTGAGGATATAATGGCTGCTTTTACTCGATTAGGTGCGGACAGTAATGCCTTTACAAGCTTTACTAAGACCAGCTATCTTTTTTCAACAATTGACCATCTATTAGAGAATTTAGATTTGCTAGATGAGTTAGTTGGAGATGTTCATTTTACAGAAGAGTCTGTTTTTAGGGAACAGGCTATTATCCAGCAAGAACGAGAAATGTACCAAGATGATCCAGACTCACGTTTGTTTTTTGCAACATTAGCCAACCTTTATCCTGATACTCCTTTAGCAACAGATATAGTTGGAAGTGAAAAATCAATTTCTGAGATTCAAGTTTCAAATTTAAAAGAGAACTTTACAGACTTTTACAAACCTGTCAACATGTCACTGTTTTTAGTTGGAAATATTGATGTAAAAGTTGTTGAGGAATACTTTTCGAAAAAGGAAAAGAAGACTCTAGAACAGTTTACAGTTACAAAAGAGCAACTACCCTTACAGCCTGTGAAGCAAACAGATAGTCTTCGGATGGAAGTTTCTTCACCAAAACTTGCTGTTGCGATTAGAGGTAATGGGCAAATAGCAGAAGCTGAGTCTTATCGTTACAATATTTTATTGAAATTACTATTTACGATGATGTTTGGTTGGACTTCTGATCGTTTTCAAAGGTTATATGAGTCTGGGAAGTTAGACGCGTCTTTGTCACTTGAGGTTGAAGTCAATAGTCGCTTTCATTTTGTGATATTGACAATGGACACCAAAGAGCCTGTTTCTCTGTCACATCAATTTCGTAAAGCGATTCGTCAGTTTAGTAGTGATGCGGATATTACCGAGGAGCATTTAGATCTTGTTAAGAGTGAGATGTTTGGTGAGTTTTTCAGTAGCATGAACTCTTTGGAATTTATTGCAACTCAATACGATCCGATGGATCGCGGAGAAACAATTTTTGATTTTCCGAAAATTTTACAGGAAATTACTTTGGAGGATGTTCTAGAAGCTGGACATCGTTTGATTGATAATGGTGATCTAGTTGATTTTACAATCTTTCCAGCTTAAAAGATAACTAATACTAGAAAGAAGGAATGGTACGTATGAGAAAAAAAACAATTGGCGATGTTCTACGTTTAGCTAGAATTAACCAGGGATTGAGTTTAGAAGAATTGCAGGAAAAAACTGAAATTCAGTTGCATTTTCTAGAAGCTATGGAGGCAGATGATTTTGATCAACTTCCTAGTACCTTCTATGCTCGTTCTTTTTTAAGAAAATATGCCTGGGCAGTAGAGTTAGATGAAAGAATTGTTTTGGATGCATATGATTCAGGTAGTATGATCACTTATGAAGAGGTAGATGTCGATGAAGAAGACTTGTCTGGTCGCAGACGGTCAAATAAGAAAAAAACGTCTTATCTCCCCTTGTTTTATTTCGTCCTATTTGCTTTGTCAATTTTAATTTTTGTCACTTACTATGTCTGGAACTACATCCAAACTCAGCCAAGTCCTTCTTCAGCTAATTATAGTGTTGTGAGCTCGACTAGTTCAACCACCTCATCTAGTTCATCTTCTAGTAGTCAGACGTCTAGCTCGTCTTCTACTACGGAATCAACTATTACAGTGTCAGGCGAAGGAAACCGCATTGAAGCTCGGTATAAAACGAATAAGGAAACCGCTACTGTTCAATTGGCAGTTTCAGATGAAGCTAGTTGGGTTAGTGTTTCAGGAAGTGAGCTGGAGGGTGGTGTGACACTATCCGCAGACAATAAGAATGCAAAAACAACAGTTTCAACTAAGAATCCCGTTGCCATTACTTTAGGTGTAGTGAAGGGAGTTACTGTGACTGTGGACAATCAAACGATTGATACTTCGAAGCTGACAACTCAGACTGGAACTGTAACACTTACATTTACTACAGATTAAGGAAAAATCAATGAAAAAAGAACAAATTCCTAATGTATTAACTATTGGTAGAATTCTCTTTATACCTCTCTTTATTCTTATTTTGACTTTGGGCCATTCACAAGGCGGTCATTTGCTAGCAGCGATAATTTTTGCAGTTGCTAGTGTAACGGATTATCTTGATGGCTACCTTGCTCGTAAATGGAATGTAGTCAGCAATTTTGGAAAATTTGCAGATCCGATGGCTGATAAGCTGTTGGTTATGTCAGCTTTTATCATGTTAATTGAGTTAGGTATGGCTCCAGCTTGGGTTGTTGCTATTATCATTTGTCGTGAACTTGCGGTGACAGGCTTGCGCTTGTTGCTTGTTGAGACGGGAGGGACAGTTCTAGCAGCAGCTATGCCAGGGAAAATCAAGACCTTTAGTCAGATGTTTGCCATTATCTTTTTGCTCTTACATTGGAATTTAATTGGTCAGCTGTTGCTTTATATCGCTTTGTTTTTCACTATCTACTCTGGTTATGATTATTTTAAGGGTAGCGCTCATGTATTCAAAGGAACATTTGGTTCAAAATGAAATCGATTATTGAAGTAAAAGATCTGTCTTTTCGTTATAAGGAAGACCAGGATCATTATGATGTTAATAATGTCTCGTTTCACGTGAAACGGGGAGAATGGCTTTCGATTGTAGGTCATAACGGGAGTGGGAAATCGACAACTATCCGTTTGATTGATGGATTGCTTGAAGCAGAGTCTGGGGAAATCTGGATAGATGGGCAATTGTTGTCCTCTGAGAATGTTTGGGACTTGCGTCGACAAATTGGTATGGTTTTTCAAAATCCAGATAACCAATTTGTGGGGGCGACTGTTGAAGATGATGTTGCCTTTGGTTTAGAAAATCAGGGACTTCCTCGTGAAGAAATGAAGAAGAGAGTGGCCGAATCTTTGGAGTTGGTAGGGATGCTGGACTTTAAGAATAGAGAACCAGCTCGTTTATCTGGTGGACAAAAACAGCGTGTGGCTATTGCGGGAGTTGTTGCCCTGAGACCAGCTATTTTGATTTTGGACGAGGCTACAAGTATGTTGGATCCTGAGGGACGCAGAGAACTGATTCAGACAGTTCAAGAGATTCGAAAAGACCACCAGATGACAGTCGTCTCCATTACACATGATTTAGAGGAAGTTGCGATGAGTGACCGTGTCTTGGTCATGAAAAAAGGCCAAGTGGAGTCAACCAGTAGCCCAAGAGAACTTTTTTCTCGGGATGACCTTGACCAGATAGGGTTAGATGAGCCTTTTGCTAATCAATTGAGAGGCTCTTTGAGAGAGACTGGCTATCAGTTGCCGGATGGCTATTTGACAGAAAGAGAGCTAGAGGACAAGTTATGGGAATTACTCTAGAAAATGTGAGCTTTACCTATCAAGAGGGGACTCCCCTATCTTCATCAGCCTTGACTGATGTTTCCTTGACGATTGAGGATGGTTCCTATACGGCTTTGGTAGGGCACACAGGTAGTGGGAAATCAACGATTTTACAGCTTTTAAATGGCCTATTGGTACCAAGTAAGGGTTCTGTTCGAGTTTTTGATACTGTCATTACCCCTACATCAACCAATAAAGAAATTCGTCAGATTCGAAAGCAGGTTGGTCTAGTGTTTCAATTTGCTGAAAATCAGATTTTCGAAGAGACTGTTTTGAAAGATGTTGCATTTGGACCGCAAAATTTTGGAGTTTCTGAGGAAGAGGCCAAGAAAATTGCGCGTGAAAAGTTAGCCTTGGTAGGCATCGATGAGTCACTCTTTGAGCGTAGCCCGTTTGAACTTTCGGGTGGCCAGATGAGACGTGTGGCTATAGCAGGTATGCTAGCGATGGAGCCAACTGTTTTGGTTTTGGATGAGCCGACAGCAGGGCTTGATCCTTTGGGCAGAAAAGAATTGATGACCTTGTTTAAAGAACTCCACCTTTCTGGAATGACAATCGTTCTGGTAACGCATTTGATGGATGATGTAGCTGCATATGCTAATCAGGTTTATGTTATGGAAAAGGGGCGTTTGGTCAAAAGTGGCAAACCAAGTGATGTCTTTCAAGATGTAGCCTCTATGGAAAAGGTACAGTTAGGTGTGCCTAAAATCACAGCCTTTTGTAAGCGTTTGGCAGATAGAGGTGTAGCTTTTAAAAAACTGCCAATCAAGATAGAGGAGTTTAAGGAGTCGCTAAATGGATAGTATGATTTTAGGGCGTTATATACCAGGAGATTCCATCATTCATCGCTTGGATCCACGTAGTAAATTGCTTGCCATGATCCTGCTGATTTTGATTGTATTTTGGGCCAATAATCCTCTCACCAATCTCGTTCTGTTTGTAGCGACAGGTATATTTATCGCATTATCGGGCGTTTCTCTCTCATTTTTCGTTCAGGGATTAAAATCCATGTTCTTTTTGATCGCCTTTACGACTCTTTTTCAGCTCTTTTTCATTTCAAGTGGAAATGTCCTATTTGAGTTTTCTTTTATAAGAATAACGGATTATGCTTTGCAACAAGCAGGAATCATTTTCTGTCGTTTTGTGTTGATTATTTTCTTTTCAACCTTGCTAACATTAACGACCATGCCTTTGAGTCTGGCAACCGCAGTTGAAGCTCTTTTAGCACCGCTAAAACGTGTGAAAGTTCCCGTTCATGAAATTGGCCTCATGTTATCAATGAGTTTGCGTTTTGTTCCAACATTGATGGATGACACGACGCGAATTATGAATGCTCAGAAAGCCCGTGGAGTTGACTTTGGCGAAGGCAGCATCGTTCAAAAAGTAAAGGCTATGATTCCAATTTTAATTCCTCTTTTTGCGACGAGCTTAAAGCGTGCAGATTCATTGGCAATAGCGATGGAAGCGCGTGGTTATCAGGGAGGAAAGGGTAGAAGTCAGTATAGACAATTGAGATGGAGTCAAAAGGATACACTGGCAATTCTTGTGATTTTGATACTGGGATGTTTCTTATTTTTCTTAAAATCTTAGTAGGTTTGTAGGATTGATAAGAAGCTCACAGTAGCAGGTTTTTAGTATAAAGGTAGGAATATGAACCGTTTTAAAAAATCAAAATATCTAATCATCGTTTTTGTCACAGTTCTGGCAGTTTCTGTTCTATTAGTGACAACCTATTCAAGCGCTATTGTGACGAAACTAGGAGATGGGATTTCCTTAGTAGATAGAATTGTTCAAAAACCCTTTCAGTGGTTTGATACTTTCAAATCGGATTTGGGACATTTGACGCAGACTTACAATGAAAATGAGAGTCTAAAAAAACAGCTCTATCAACTAGAGGTGGAGTCTAATCAATCAGAAAGTTTAAAAAATGAAAATGAACAATTACGTCAGTTGCTGGATATGAAGTCAAAATTGCAGGCTACAAAAACCATTGCAGCAGATGTGATTATGCGAGCTCCAGTATCTTGGAAACAAGAGTTAACAATTGATGCGGGAAGTTCAAAAGGAGCTTCTGAAAATATGTTGGCCATTGCAAACGGGGGCTTGATTGGTAGTGTTTCAAAGGTGGAGGATCATTCAACAACGGTCAATCTATTGACAAATACCGAAAATTCAGACAAAATTTCTGTTAAAATCCTGCATGGCTCTACTGAAATTTACGGGATTATCGTTGGTTATGATAAGGAGTCAGAACTGCTTAAAATTAGCCAATTAAATAGTAACAGTGAAATTAGCGCGGGAGACAAGGTGACGACAGGGGGGCTCGGAAACTTTAATGTTAAGGATATTCCTGTTGGCGAGGTTGTTGCTACAACACACAGCAGTGATTATCTAACAAAGGAAGTAACAGTAAAGTTAAGTGCTGACACCAAAAATCTTCATGTGGTAGAGTTAGTGGGGAATTAGCAATGAGACTGTTAAAACAAATTGGTATTTTCTTTTTACTCCCTTTTGTCGTACTAATTGATGCACATATTGGACAATTAGCGGGATCCTTCTTCCCTCACTTTCATTTAGCAAGTCATTTTCTGTTTTTATTTCTCTTGTTTGAGACAATAGAGGTTTCAGAATATCTCTATCTAGCTTATTGCTGTATAGTGGGTTTGGTGTACGATATCTATTTTTTCCACTTGATAGGAATTGCGACGCTTCTATTTATCTTAATAGGTGCTTCACTCCATAAATTTAATAGTGTAATTTTGCTAAACCGTTGGACAAGAATGTTAACAATAGTTGTGATGAGTTTCCTATTTGATATGGGGAGCTATCTCCTCGCTCTTGCTATGGGGTTTACAGTAGAATCGATGCCAGTTTTCATCGTCTATAGCCTTGTCCCATCAATGATTTTAAACTTTTTATGGATGCTTGTTTTCCAATATATTTTTGAAAAATGTTATCTATAAGAAAGAAATAAAAATGTAACAAAGGCGTAATATTTATTATGTCTTTTTTTGGTATACTAGTAATGTCTTAAATAGAAGGAGTATCTACATAATATGAAGAAAAAAATCTTAGCGTCACTTTTGTTAAGTACAGTATTGGTTTCACAAGCGGCGGTATTAACAACTGTTCATGCTGAAACAACTGATGAAAAAATTGCTGCTCAAGATAGTAAGATTAGTAATTTGACATCTCAACAAAAAGAAGCTCAAAAACAAGTAGATGAAATCCAAACGCAAGTTACAGCTATCCAAACTCAACAAACAAACTTGGAAGCTGAGAACGAAACTCTACAAGCTGAATCTAAAAAACTTGAAGGAGAAATTACAGAGCTTTCTAAGAACATTGTTGCTCGTAATGAATCTTTGGAAAAACAAGCACGTAGTGCACAAACAAACGGTGCTGCAACTAGCTATATCAATACAATTGTAAACTCAAAATCAATTACAGAAGCTATTTCACGTGTTGCAGCAATGAGCGAGATTGTATCAGCTAACAACAAAATGTTGGAACAACAGAAAGCTGATAAGAAATCTATCGCTGAAAAACAGGTTGCAAACAATGAAGCAATCAACACTGTCATTGCGAACCAACAAACGCTTGCTGACGATGCACAAGCATTGACAACAAAACAAGCAGAGTTGAAAGTTGCTGAGTTAAACCTTGCTGCAGAGAAAGCTACTGCAGAAAGCGATAAAGCTACTTTATTGGAACAAAAAGCAGCAGCAGAGGCAGAAGCGAAAGCAGCAGCCGAAGCAGAAGCGGCTTATAAAGCACGTCAAACAAGCCAACAACAATCAGTTGTTGCTTCTGGAAATACAACACTTTCAGATCAAGTGCAAGCAACTTCAAGCTCTTCATCAGATGATGATTCAAGCTACACTCCAGCACCTGCTCCGACTCCAACTAGACAACGTCCAACATACAGTACAAATGCTTCAAGTTATCCAACTGGTGAATGTACTTGGGGAGCTAAAACATTAGCACCTTGGGCTGGAGATTACTGGGGTAACGGAGCGCAGTGGGCTACAAGTGCAGCAGCTGCAGGATTCCGTACTGGATCAACTCCACAAGTTGGTGCGATTGCATGTTGGAATGACGGTGGATATGGACACGTAGCGGTTGTTACAGCAGTTTCATCATCAACTAGCATTCAAGTATCAGAATCAAACTATGGTGGAAATCGTACAATCGGTAACAAACGTGGATGGTTCAACCCAACTACAACTTCTGAAGGTTATGTTACTTACATCTATCCAAACTAATGAATGAAACGAAGAGGCTCGATGCGAGTCTCTTTTATTATTTTTTATCGAAAGCAAGGCCGAAATATATCAAAACCACTTGAAAATATGGCTAAAATGTGATAAAATGAAACTTGTCGTGTAAACGATAATACTCATTCTTGATGAATTGTGAGACTGTTGCCCTCGGGTCGTTTTGCAAGTTGAAGTCGAGGAGAGGAAAAAAACAAAAAGGAGAAATACTCATGGCAGTAATTTCAATGAAACAACTTCTTGAGGCTGGTGTACACTTTGGTCACCAAACTCGTCGCTGGAACCCTAAGATGGCTAAGTACATCTTCACTGAGCGTAACGGAATCCACGTTATCGACTTGCAACAAACTGTAAAATACGCTGACCAAGCATACGACTTTATGCGTGATGCTGCAGCTAACGATGCAGTTGTATTGTTTGTTGGTACTAAAAAACAAGCTGCTGACGCTGTTAAAGAAGAAGCAGAACGTTCAGGTCAATACTACATCAACCACCGTTGGTTGGGTGGAACTCTTACTAACTGGGGAACTATCCAAAAACGTATCGCTCGTTTGAAAGAAATCAAACGTATGGAAGAAGAAGGAATCTTCGACGTTCTTCCTAAGAAAGAAGTTGCACTTCTTAACAAACAACGTGCACGTCTTGAAAAATTCTTGGGTGGTATCGAAGACATGCCTCGTATCCCTGATGTAATGTACGTAGTTGACCCACATAAAGAACAAATCGCTGTTAAAGAAGCTAAAAAATTGGGTATCCCAGTTGTAGCGATGGTTGACACAAATACTGACCCAGACGATATCGATGTAATCATCCCAGCTAACGATGACGCTATCCGCGCTGTTAAATTGATCACAGCTAAATTGGCTGACGCTATCATCGAAGGACGTCAAGGTGAAGACGCAGCAGCAGTTGAAGCAGAATTTGCAGCTTCAGAAGCTCAAGCTGACTCAATCGAAGAAATCGTTGAAGTTGTAGAAGGCGACAACGCTTAATTCATATAAATAGTAATTACCTAGGAGGGCGGGGCCTAGCCCAGCTCTCCTATTTTTAAAAAATATAGGAGAATCAAAATGGCAGAAATTACAGCTAAACTTGTAAAAGAGTTGCGTGAAAAATCTGGTGCCGGTGTTATGGACGCTAAAAAAGCGCTTGTAGAAACAGACGGTGACATCGAAAAAGCGATTGAATTGCTTCGTGAAAAAGGTATGGCGAAGGCAGCTAAGAAAGCTGACCGTGTTGCAGCTGAAGGTTTGACTGGTGTATTTGTTAACGGTAACGTTGCAGCAGTAGTTGAAGTAAATGCCGAAACTGACTTCGTTGCGAAAAACGCTCAATTCGTTGACTTGGTAAACGCAACAGCTAAAGTAATCGCTGAAGGAAAACCAGCTAACAACGAAGAAGCTCTTGCTTTGACAATGCCTTCAGGTGAAACTCTTGAAGCTGCATATGTATCTGCAACAGCTACAATCGGTGAAAAAATCTCATTCCGTCGTTTTGCTTTGCTTGAAAAAACAGATGCACAACACTTCGGAGCATACCAACACAATGGTGGACGTATCGGTGTTATCTCTGTAATCGAAGGTGGAGACGAAGCGCTTGCTAAACAAATCTCAATGCACATTGCTGCGATGAAACCAACAGTTCTTTCTTACAAAGAATTGGATGAGCAATTCGTTAAAGATGAGTTGGCACAATTGAACCACGTAATCGACCAAGATAACGAAAGCCGTGCAATGGTTGGTAAACCAGCTCTTCCACACTTGAAGTATGGATCAAAAGCACAATTGACTGATGAAGTGATTGCTCAAGCTGAAGCTGATATCAAAGCTGAGTTGGCTGCAGAAGGCAAACCAGAAAAAATCTGGGACAAAATCATCCCAGGTAAAATGGACCGCTTCATGCTTGACAACACCAAAGTTGACCAAGCATACACACTTCTTGCACAAGTATACATCATGGATGACAGCAAGACAGTTGAAGCTTACCTTGAATCAGTAAATGCTTCAGTAGTTGAGTTCGCTCGCTTTGAAGTTGGTGAAGGTATCGAGAAAGCTGCAAACGACTTTGAAGCAGAAGTTGCAGCTACAATGGCAGCAGCCTTGAATAACTAATAGAAAAGGAAGCAAATTGCTTCCTTCTTCTTTTTGTCTAGAGAGTAGAGTCTGTATGAGTAAACAAAAAGCCCTTTAATAAGGGCTAAGTGCATTTAGGAGGCTACACTTCAAATTCATAGAGTGCTGTAGACAAATAACGTTCGCCGTTATCTGGTGCTAAAGCAAGGACTTTCTTACCTTTACCTAATTTCTTGGCAACCTCAATTGCCCCGTAAATCGCTGCAGCTGAAGAAATCCCAACAAGGAAGCCTTCTTTTCCACCAATTTCACGGCCAAGGGCTAGAGCATCATCTGACGTTACACGGACAATACCATCATAGGCTTTTGTATCAAGCGTTTCAGGAATAAATCCAGCTGAGATTCCTTGAATTTTATGAGGTCCTGGTTTTTCCCCAGACAAGATAGCTGACTCGTCTGCCTCAACTGCATAAACTTGAATGTTTGAATTTGCTGTTTTGAGAGCGTGAGAAACACCTGAGATCGTTCCACCAGTACCAACACCACCCACAAAAGCATCTAGTCCATCAGAACCGAAAGCAGCCAGTATTTCAGCTCCTGTTGTTCTTTCGTGCACTTCTGGATTAGCTGGATTATTAAATTGGAGTGGAAGGAAGCCGTCTCGTTCAGCGGCGATTTCCTGAGCTTTGGCAATAGCCCCTTTCATTCCTTCGCTACCAGGAGTAAGGACGAGTTCAGCACCATAGGCTTGGATAATCTTACGTCGTTCCACACTCATCGTTTCAGGCATGACGATAACAACTTTATATCCTTTAGCGGCACCAACCCATGAAAGACCGATACCAGTGTTTCCACTCGTTGCTTCAACAATAGTAGCTCCCGGTTTTAGAATACCATCTTGTTCTGCTTTTTCAATCATGCTAAGGGCAATACGGTCTTTTACTGACGATCCAGGGTTAAAAGCTTCTAGTTTAACATAGACATCTGCAGCACCCTCTGGAACAATATTGTTAAGTTTAACAATCGGTGTTTGTCCAATTAGTTCAGTGATATTATTATAAATAGTCATAGATATACCTCTTTGTATAAGATGATACTAGTATAACGCGCTTAAAGCTATTTGTAAAATATAGAAATCCTATCAAAGTGATAGGATTTTTTTATATCAAAGGTCTAAGCCATTAATTTTTAATCGATTGTGATAAGCCAATTCTAATAAATAGGTGTAAAGCGGAAGGATGTCCGTTTTTTTAGGGAATTCAAATTTATGGAAACTCAGGTGCTCATTGTGTGCTTTTAGAAAGATATTTTCTAAATAAGTGATTCTAATCTCACTATCATCTATACCTGCTCCAGCAGTTTCCATTTCAACGTTTACAATGTTCATCAAAAAGAGTGACTTAACAGACACCTTGCGACCAGTGGCACCTTGCTTATCTGTAAAAATAATACGGATATTTGTAAAGATGATTGAATCTCGAATAAGTTTATATCCACTTTGAATTTCTTCATTCTCTAGTAGATATTGACCATATTCTTTGATAAGAGTCTCTTTGTTTTCCTCGCTGAAGTTACCAGCAAGTCCTTGAATAAATTTTCCAAACGCCATGTATTTCTCCTTTGTTTACACTAAGTTTACAGGAACTTCAACTTCTCGTAAACCTTGATCTGTTAAAGTAACCTTTCCATTAAAAAACTCTACAAGAGCAGACTTGATATTTTCTTTCTCTTCCTTATCAACATAAATCATTGTATCAACTTGATCTGTAAAGTTTGTATCCAGCTCCATGAGATGATGTTCTTTAAGAAAATTGCCATATTCTTGATACTGAGCGTAAGACATCTGAATGGCTATGCCAGCCTGCTCTTTGATTTCAATAATGCCAATTTCTTTGACAGCCAAGGCCACACTACCTGCGTAAGCACGAATCAAACCTCCAGCGCCTAACTTAATTCCACCAAAGTAACGAGTAACTACTACGCAGACATTGGTAAGATTATGATTTTCTAAGACGCCAAGCATAGGGACTCCAGCAGTACCACTAGGTTCGCCATCATCACTCGTACGCTTGATCTCACTGCGTTCCCCTACAATAAAAGCAGAGCAGTTATGGGTGGCTTTGTAGTGTTCTTTTTTGATAGCAGTGATAAAGTCACGAGCTTCTTCTTCACTATAGACACGCTTGGCATGACAGATAAAGCGTGATTTTTTGATTTCTTCTTGGACCTGCCCATCCTCTTTAATTGTTCTAAATTCCATGATTTAATTGTACTAAAAAATTACCTAAAGCGCTATATTTTTACGAATATTAAAGTATGAAAGTAAATCCAAATTATCTCGGTCGCTTGTTTACTGAGAAAGAATTAACGGAAGAAGAACGACAGGAAGCAGTGAGACTGCCAGCAATGAGAAAAGAGAAGGGGAAACTGTTTTGTCAACGTTGTAATAGTTTGATTCTAGAAGAATGGTATTTGCCTATCAGCGCTTACTATTGTAGGGAGTGTTTACTGATGAAGAGAATCAGGAGTGATAAAGCTTTATACTATTTTCCTCAAGAGGATTTTCCTAAGCAAGACGTCCTCAAATGGCGTGGTCAGTTAACACCTTTTCAAGAAAAAGTGTCAGAGGGACTGCTTCAGGCGGTAGACAAGCAAGAGCCAACCTTGGTTCACGCTGTGACAGGAGCTGGAAAGACAGAGATGATTTATCAAGTTGTGGCTAAAGTGATTGATGATGGTGGTGCAGTTTGTTTGGCCAGTCCTCGAATTGATGTGTGTTTAGAACTGTATAAGCGACTGCAGAATGACTTTGCTTGCGATATAGCGCTACTCCATGGCGAATCAGAGCCCTATTTTCGAACTCCCTTAGTAGTTGCAACAACTCATCAGTTATTAAAATTTTATCATGCTTTTGATTTGTTGATAGTGGATGAGGTAGATGCCTTTCCTTATGTTGACAACACTATGCTTTACTATGCTGTAAAGAATAGTGTAAAGGAGGATGGATTGAGGATATTCCTTACGGCAACTTCTACAGATGAGTTAGATAGGAAGGTTCGCACAGGGGAATTAAAAAGATTAAGCTTGCCGAGACGGTTTCATGGAAATCCTTTGATTATTCCTAAACCAGTCTGGTTATCGGATTTTAATCGCTGTTTAGAGAAAAATCAATTGTCAACCAAGTTAAAGACTTATATTGAGAAACAGAGAAGAACAGGTTATCCCTTACTGATTTTTGCATCAGAGATTAAGAAAGGTGAAAAACTAAAAGAAATCTTGAAGGAGCAGTACCCGAATGAGAATATCGGCTTTGTGTCTTCTGTGACAGAAGACCGATTAGAGCAGGTGCAAGCTTTTCGAGATGGAGAACTAACAATACTGATCAGTACGACAATCTTGGAACGCGGGGTTACCTTCCCTTGTGTGGATGTTTTCGTAGTAGAAGCTAATCATCGTCTCTTTACCAAGTCTAGTTTGATTCAGATTGGAGGGCGAGTTGGACGCAGTATGGACAGACCAACTGGTGAGTTGCTCTTCTTTCATGATGGATTAAATGCTTCCATCAAAAAGGCAATCAAGGAAATCAAGAATATGAATAAGGAGGCAGGGTTATGAACTGTTTATTATGTGGCCAGACTACAAAGAGTGAGCTGACTTTTAGCAGTCTCTTCCTTTTGAAGGATGATTGCAGTTATCTTTGCTCAGCTTGTGCTTCTAGTTTTGAGAGGATTGGTGAGAATTATTGCCCAAACTGTATGAAAACAGGCATGTCAACTAAGTGTCAAGATTGTAAACTTTGGTGTAAAGAAGGAATTCAGGTTGATCATAAGGCAATCTTTACCTATAATCAAGCTATGAAAGACTTTTTCAGTCGATATAAGTTTGATGGCGATTTTTTGCTTAGAAAGGTTTTTGCTTCTGTTCTTGCTGAGGAGCTGAAAAAGTATAGAGGATATCAATTTGTGTTGATTCCCCTAAGCCCTGAAAGATTGCTTGAGAGGGGGTTTAACCAAGTCGAAGGTTTGGTTGAGGCAGCAGGCTTTTCTTTCAAAGATATATTAGGAAAAAGAGAAGAGAGTGCTAGTTCTTCTAAAAGCCGTTTAGAAAGGTTAGCTACTGAAATTCCATTTTTTATTAAAGATGGAATCTCACTTCCCAAGAAGATTTTGCTGATTGATGACATCTATACAACAGGGGCAACTGTGAATCGTGTGAAACGACTTTTGGAAGAAGCAGGTGCTTTGGAAGTTAAAACTTTTTCCCTTGTAAGATGAGGAAAAAATTTGCAAAATGAAAATGAAAGCGTTATAATATAGTTAGAAAAACAAAAATGTTTAGAAAGAAGGTACTTATATGATTAAATATAGTATCCGTGGTGAAAACCTAGAAGTAACAGAAGCAATTCGTGATTATGTAGTTTCTAAACTCGAAAAGATCGAAAAGTATTTCCAACCTGAGCAGGAGTTGGATGCACGTGTGAACTTGAAAGTTTACCGTGAAAAAACAGCAAAGGTTGAAGTAACAATTCCGCTTGGATCTATCACTCTTCGTGCTGAAGATATTTCTCAAGATATGTATGGTTCTATCGATCTTGTAACAGATAAAATTGAACGTCAGATTCGTAAAAATAAAACTAAAATCGAACGTAAGAATAAAAGTAAAGTTGCGACAAGTCAACTCTTTACAGATGCTCTAGTTGAAGATGCAGATGTTGTGCAACCCAAAGTCGTTCGTTCAAAACAAATTGATTTGAAGCCAATGGATTTAGAAGAAGCCCTTCTTCAAATGGATTTATTGGGACATGATTTCTTTATTTATGTAGATGTAGAAGATCAAACAACTAATGTTTTGTATCGCCGTGAAGATGGTGAAGTTGGTTTACTAGAAGTCAAAGAATCATAAAATTGAAATAACAAAAAAGTGGTTTACAAATCAGTAAACCACTTTTTCTTATGCGGAAATAAGTAAGAAAAAACAGGAAATCCTTGATTAAACAGTCAGAATCGACCCCTATAATCTGAACTTATAGGGGTATTTATATTTATTAAGTAGACAAAATAATACCCTAAGGGATAGAATGGGGTTGTCAACAAATAGCGAATACAAAAATGTAAGCGCTCTTATAACAAATAAAGGAGTCATGACTATGGCAACAAAAGAAGAAATTTTACGCGAACTATATCCTGAGGACCTTTTTCACTATGCGGATGGTCTAACTTTGGGAGAAGCAGAGGTTTTACAAGAAACTCGCCGTTTGATTGAGAAACATCTCCGTCCGGTTATTAATGAATACTGGGAAAAACCTGATTTTCCTTTTGAAGAATTCTATGCTGTGGCTAAGGGCGCTCAAATTATGAACAATCCAAAATTGTTTGAGGGACGTGAAGGTAGCTGGAAACCATCTGAACTTTATATTGCTTTCTTGTATCTTGAACTTGCTCGCTTCGATGCTTCTATGGCAACATTCTACACCGTTCATGGCGGACTTTGCTACAACACAATTCTCTTGGGTGGTGATGAGCGTCAACAAAAAGAATTTCTTCCAAAACTAGCTGCATTTGATTGGCAAGGTTGCTTCGCTTTGACTGAACCTCTTTCAGGTTCTGATATTGCTGGAGGACTTGCAACTACTGCAGAACGTGTTGGAGACAAGTGGATTCTAAATGGTGAAAAACGCTGGATTGGTGGTTCAGATACTGCGGATGTCGTTCCTGTATTTGCTCGTGATGTTGCGGATGGCAAGGTGAAATGCTTTATCGTTCGTAAGGGAGCTCCGGGATATCATGCGGAACCAATCCCACATAAGATTGCTCTTCGTTGTGTCCGCAATGGCCATATTACTATGAAGAATGTAGAGGTTCCAGATTCAGACCGTTTGGTAAATATCAATGGTTTTGGTGATGTAGCCCGTATCTTGACCTTCACTCGTGCGGACGTTGCTCACATTGCTATGGGAGTGACTTGTGGATCTTATGTAGCAGCTCTTAAATATGCTAAAGATCGCGAACAGTTCAAACGTCCAATTGCCAAATTCCAAATTGTTCAAGAAAAATTGGCTCGTATGCAAGCAAATGCTGTAGCAGTTATTGCTTATTCAACTCGTATTGCTGAGATGCAAGAGAAAGGTAATGAATTGATGCTTAACTCTGCTCTTGCTAAGATGCACAATTCCTTGGTGATGCGCGAAACAGTTGCCCTTGCTCGTGAAACTTGCGGAGGTAATGGTATTACACTTGAGACAGACGTTGCTCGTTTCTTTGCAGATGCTGAATCAATCTATACCTATGAAGGTTCACACGAAGTGAATGCCTTGATTGTTGGTCGTGAGATTACTGGACTAGGTGCCTTTGTTTAATGTCAGAAGGGCGATTGAAGGATTTCTGTTCAATCGTCCTTGCTTCATGCACTGGATTTTTGTAAAATAAGAAGGAGAAAATAATGATATCTAAGGTGATGATTATTGGTTCTGGTCAAATGGGAAGCGGAATTGCTCAAGTATTTGCTCAGGCTGGTTTTACAGTTTACTTAAACGATATTAAAGAAGAATTTGTTCAAAGAGGCTTGAATAATATCACAAAACAATTGGAACGTTCAGTTGAAAAAGGACGGATGTCTGCGGATGAGAAGGATCAGGTATTAGCCAATTTGCTTCCATCTGTTTCATATGAAGATGCGAAACAAGTCCAATTGGTGATTGAAGCTGCAACTGAGAATCGTGAGATTAAGTTGAATATTTTCAAACAATTGGATGAATTGACAGATCCTAAAACTATCTTAGCATCAAACACATCCTCTTTGTCAATCACGGATATAGCTGCTGCTACTAAACATCAGGAGCGCGTGATTGGAATGCACTTCTTTAATCCTGCCCCAATCATGAAACTGGTAGAGGTTATTAAGGCCTTGCAGACTTCAGAAGAAGTGGTTCAGGCGGTTCGTGAATTGACAGTGAAAATTGGTAAAACACCAGTTGATGTTAAAGATTCTTATGGTTTTGTTGTGAACAGAATTTTGATTCCTATGATCAATGAAGCCGTTTACATTCTAGGTGAGGGAGTGGCTAGTGCCGAGGAAATCGATGAAGCGATGAAACTTGGTGCAAATCATCCTATTGGACCTTTGGCTCTTGCTGACTTGATTGGGTTGGATGTTTGTTTGGCTATTATGGGCGTCCTAAACCAAGGGTTTGGTGATCAAAAATACCGTCCTGCCCCTCTTCTTAAGAAAATGGTCGAAGCAGGAAAATTGGGACGGAAGACAAAAGAAGGATTCTTTACTTACTAGACACTGATGGAGGTAGTCATGAAAGACGTAGTTATTGTTTCGGCAGTGCGAACACCTTTAGGTTCCTTTGGCGGGAGCTTGAAGAATGTTTCTGCTGTTGATTTGGGATCTTTGGTCATTAAGAGTGCTTTGGAAAAAGCGAATATTAAACCAGAGCAGGTAGATGAAGTGATTATGGGGAATGTCCTAGGCGCAGGTTTAGGCCAAAACGTGGCTCGCCAAATGAGTATTCATGCTGGGCTTCCTGAATTTACACCAGCCTTTACCATTAATAAGGTTTGTGGTTCCGGTTTGAAGGCAGTGCAGTTAGCTGCTCAAGCGATTCAGTGCGGAGATGCAGATATTGTCGTGGCTGGTGGTGCAGAAAACATGAGCCAGGCTCCATATGTTTTGCCAAGCTTCCGTTGGGGTGGACGTATGGGAGATTCGAAAGTGGTAGATACCATGATTAAGGACGGTTTGTCTGATGCCTTTAACGAATACCATATGGGGATTACAGCTGAGAATGTGGCAGAAGAATATGGTATTAGCCGGGATGATCAAGATGCGCTTGCTTTGGAATCTCAAAAACGAGCAGTGGCGGCTATAGAATCTGGACGTTTTAAGGAAGAGATTGTTCCGGTGGTCATTCCTCAACGCAAAGGCGATCCTATCATCTTTGATACAGATGAATTTCCTAGAAAAGATGCTAGCTTGGAGAGTCTGTCTAAGCTACGTCCTGTTTTCAAAAAAGACGGTTCTGTTACAGCGGGAAATGCCTCAGGTATCAATGACGGAGCGGCGGCTGTCTTGGTCATGAGTGCTGAAAAAGCTGAAGAATTAGGACTTCCAGTCATTGCGCGCATTCGTTCGTATGCAAGTGCAGGTTTGGATCCTAAGATTATGGGATGTGGACCGATTTATGCGACCCGTAAAGCTCTTGAAAAAGGTAATTTGACAGTTGATGATCTTGACTTGATCGAGTCAAATGAAGCCTTTGCTGCTCAGGCTTGTGCGGTTGGGAAAACACTTGGTTTCAATACTGATATTGTCAATGTCAATGGTGGCGCGATTGCTCTTGGTCACCCAATTGGAGCTTCAGGTTGCCGTATCCTAGTGACTCTGGTACATGAGATGATGAAACGTGATGCTAAAACTGGTTTAGCTACTCTCTGTATCGGAGGAGGGATGGGAACAGCCCTCATCGTTGAACGTTAGTTATTAGAAAACTGAACGTCATTTCCTCTTTTTCAATATTACGATTACAAAATGAGATATTGATCCGATCTCATAGTTACATACCTTATCAAGTGTCTTTCTCCGAAAGTGCCTGATAAGGTATTTTTGCTTTTCCTAAGACTTTGAGGATAGATTGAATGGCTCTATTCTATAAGATGGACTTATAGGTCTATAAATAAAGATTAAGTAGACGGATAGGGAAAAAAGGATTATGATAAAAATGTAAGCTCTTACATTTTGTGTTGGTATTTGTTGACGCTGTACTCTGTACTCAAAATAAATCAAGTAGGAGCAAAACAATGAGTAAAACTGTTTTATTAGAGGTTAAGAATGGTCTTGGCTATCTAACAATTAACCGTCCATCGGCTTTGAACGCTTTAAGTTCAGAAGTCTTAAAGGATTTGAATCTCGTTTTAGACCAAATTGAAGCTAGCGAGGACATTCGTGTTGTCATCGTGACTGGTCAAGGGGAAAAAGCATTTGTCGCTGGAGCAGACATTAAAGAGATGGACCAAATGTCTCCAATTCAGGCTCATGAATACATGACCTATGCGAACGACACCTTTACCCGTTTATCTGAATTGACTCAACCAACTATTTCAGTATTGAATGGGTATGCTTTGGGAGGCGGTCTAGAATTAGCTCTTTCAACTGATATCCGAATCGGCTATGACAAGACAATGGTTGGTTTCCCTGAAGTTGGCTTGGGAATCATTCCTGGTTTTGCAGGTACTCAAAGAATGTCTCGTTTGATTGGTACTAGCAAAACAAAGGAATTAATCTTTACTGCTAGAATGGTTAACGGACAAGAAGCATATGATCTTGGAATTCTTAACAAGTTGGTAGCAGCAGAAGAACTATTGCCTGCGGCAGAAGAGCTGGCAGGAGCGATTATGAAAAATGCACCGCTAGCAGTTGAAAAAGCTAAACATATTATCCAAGTTGGCTCAGAACTCCCTCTGAAAAATGCTATTCGTTTGGAAACAGAAGCGGAAGCTCTACTCTTCTCAACAGAAGATAAGGTAGAAGGAATGCGCGCTTTTGTTGAAAAACGCAAAGCTGTCTTTCAACGTAAATAAGAGAGGAGATAGGTTATGAAAGTTGTAACATTGTCTGAAGCTATTTCCTTGATTCATTCAGGAGATAAAGTTGGTATTTCTGGTTTTCTCGGAGTGGGAGAGCCACTAGAGTTAATTGAGGAACTGGTTCGTCAAAACCAGCAAGATTTGACCTTGGTGTCTGTTGTAACCTCTCAACCCGGTAAGGAAGTTGGAGTTGGTCGACTTTGTGAAAACCATCAGGTTACAAAGTACATTGCAGCCCATGTAGGGACATCCGCTGCTGCTCAGCATGATTATTTCTCGGGAGCCATGAAAGTGGAGTTCACTCCGATGGGAACTGTCGTAGAACGCTTGCATGCTGCGGGCGCTGGCCTTGGAGCAGTCTTAACACCAACAGGTGTAGGAACAATTCTTGAAGATGAACACGAAAAAGTGACTCGAAATGGAAAAGAATATTTGATTTATGATCCATTGAAGATTGATGTTGCCTTGATTAAAGCTACAAAGGCGGATAAGTATGGCAACCTTTATCTGGATGGGACTACTAAAAACATCTCCCTTCAACTCGCTCTAGCAGCTGACACAGTTATTGTTGAGACAAACGAATTGGTTGAAGTCGGAGAAATTGATCCAAATGATATTTACATCCCTGGTATCCTAGTTGACTATGTCGTTCAAGGATTGACACCACAAGAGCATCATCAGATGATGGGAGATCTGTGGACAGAGACAAAGAAACTGGCGGGGGTGAAGTAAAATGAAAGCAAAAGAGATTATCGCAAGACGTGTAGCACTTGAATTTAAAGATGGAGATGTGGTCAATCTTGGTTTTGGGATTCCAAATGCCTCTGCTGATTACATTCCTGAAGGTGTAAATGTTATTTTACAGGCAGAAAATGGCGCTCTTCGATTTGGGGAAACACCTACCAAGGACAACTATAATGCCAATTTAGCGAACTCTGGTGGAGCTCCTATTACATTGTTGCCAGGAGCAGCCTTGTTTGATCTACAAACTTCCTTTGCCATTATTCGTGGTGGACACGTGGATGCAACCGTTCTTGGAGCTCTTGAAGTCAGCCAAGATGGAAGCATTGCGAACTGGATTATCCCAGGGAAATTTGCTCCTGGTATGGGTGGCGCAATGGACTTATTGGTAGGAGCTAAGCGCGTAATCGGGGCTATCCAACATACAACTGCTGATGGGGAATCTAAGTTGTTGAAAGAATGTACCTTGCCACTTTCAGCTAAAGGAGTATTGGATCTTGTCATCACAGAATTAGCTGTTTTTGGATTCAAAGATGGTAAATTCCTGTTGAAAGAGCTGGCTCCTGGTGTGACATTAGAAGAAGTTCTTGAAAAAACAGCTGGGGAAGTCATTGTCTCAGAAGACCTGAAAACAATGCCGATTTAAGCAAAAAAAGAGCTATTTTCTACTTAGTGTGTTATGATATAAACCAGATAGTATTGTAAGCGCTTTATATACAGCGTTAAAATGAAGTATTCGAAATGTTATTTCGATAAAAAGTCAGTAGACAACTATCAAACACTAGAATAGTTGTCTAATTGACTTACTAAAATAGTGAAGGAAAGCTAGGTGATGGGTAAGTGGATATTATCCAAATGAACTATTTCATCAATATCATAGAATGCGGATGCAACCTTTCCATTGCTGCAAAGAAGATTCACATTAGTCAATCAGCCTTGAGTCAATTTGTGACAAATTTTGAAGCAGCTGAAGGGGTTCAATTATTCAATCGCAAGAATGGAAGATTAGAAAGTTTAACAGAGGCGGGACGCAAAATTTATCGTTATGCGACCGAGATTGTGAATCGACATGAAGAAATGCTTTCCATGATCCATATAGAAGCTCAAAAGCAAAAAGGCACCATTAATTTTGGTATTCCGTCCTTGATTTTACGAGTTTATTTTGCTAGTGCCTTGCCTCATTTTCTGAAAAATAATCCTCATATCCATATCCAGGTTACGGAAGGTGGAGGGAAGGAAATTCGTCAAAAAATGGTTGATGGAGATTTGAATCTCTCTATTCTGATAGAGCCTACGAGCCTGGATGCTAAAAAATATGAACAACATATCATTCAATTGGATGAATACGTTGCTTATATGGATAAGGATCATCCGTTGGCTCAGAAAAGCTTGTTGGAATGGTCTGATATTGCTGGTTATGAATTGGCAACCTTCAACAAAACATTTACGACTTATGATTTAGTGACAGAAAAACTTCGTTCACAACGAATTGAGGCTAAATTTGCTTATCTTTCCTCTACTTGGGACTTCCTAGTTGAATCAACTCATCAGACAGATTTGATTGCCCTTTTGCCAAGGCCGGTTGAATATTTTGTGGATAAGAGTCGTTTTAAGGCGGTTAGATTCAAAGATCCGATTCCATTTAATATTTGGTTTTGTAGACCCTATAAAAACTCCTACAATGAAGTAGAGTCTTATGTGTATGAAGAATTGTTGAAAGATTATTACCAACCGTTTTCTGACAACTAAGATGAGGTGAATGCGATGACCTATAATGACGTGCTGGCGCGAGAATTGAAGGCAGACGTGAAAGTGTTGATTCGGGACTATTTCAAGTCTCATGAGGATGAACAACAGTTCCCTAGAGAATTGCTTTATCAGTTTATTGAGCAATTTGATATCTTTTCCTTGCTTTTAGATAGTCAAGATTCTGTTTTGAGAACCGAGTTTTTAACCTTTATTCGCTTGATTTCAAAAGATTTTCCTGCTTTTTCTGCTGTTCTACTAACTCAGGCATGTTATGGTATCTATCCTATTTTACGATATGGGAGTCAGGAACAAAAATCGCGTTATGTAGAACCATTAGTAAGGGGAGAAATCTTAGCTGGCTTGGGATTTTCTGAAGGAAAATTGATGGACAGCTTGGAGGTTATTGCAACAACTGCAAGGAAAACAGAAACAGGTTGGTCTTTAACTGGGAAGAAGTCAATTGTATCAAATTGCCGCTATACAGATATTTTGTTAATCTTAGCCAAGGTTCAAGAAGCTAACGGAGAATATGGATACGGATTTTTCATTGTTGATACGACTCGACCGGGAGTTGCTTTTGGAGATGATATTGCAAAACCTGGTTTACAGGGTTTGCCTGTGAATTCGGTAACTTTTGATCAGGTCATATTGCCAGAAGATAGTCTTCTAGGATTGACGCTAAATGGGGAAACTCAGTTAAATGATATTATCAAAAAATTACAGCTAGGATTAAGCGCTATCTCTATTGGTATCTCTGAGGGAGCTTTTGAAACAGGTCTGGCTTTTGTAAAGGTCAAAAGAAGATTTGGGAAACCATTAATCGATGCGACAGTCTATCAACATCAATTCGCAGACTTGTATACTAAGCTGTGTGCGGCTGAATCTTACTTTGCTTCCTACAAGGATAGGATGAAGGCGGATTCTCTCTTTGTATCTCAGATAAAACTTTATACGACAAAAGTAGCAATTGAGATTTCTGAGGAAATTATTAGATTAATTGGACCTCTTCAAACCTTGGATGACATCCCCATAGACCGTTATCTAAAGGATGCCAAAACGATTGAAATCTATGGAAAATCTGGGGATTCGATTCGTAAAAGAATAGCAGCCCAATGGATAAAGGAGTAAAGCATGACAGAACTCACCTTACAGGAATATCAATTTCATGATATGAAACTGACATGGCTACGTGGAGCCGATAAATTGACGGATGCAGGGACTCTTTTTGGTCCGGTTCCGAAAGTTGTGTGGTCTCGTTACTACCCAACAAATGATGCTAATATGATGGCAGAATTGACGGATCCTATTTTGATCCAGTACAAGGGTAAAAATTACTTGATAGATGCAAGTTTTGATACAGCAAAATTATCTGATAAACAAAGGCGCAACTTAGGAATCTTAACTGAAAGTCGGGTAGAAGAAAGTTTATCTCTTTTAGGACTATCGCCTGAAGATATTGACATCGTGCTGATGACACATATGCATCATGATCATTCTGGTGGCTTGACGCGTGTGAATGATCAAGGAGAGTTGGTTTCCAAGTATTCAAATGCCAAGATTATTGTGAATGATGTCGAATGGTATGAGATGAGAAACCCTAATAATCGAACACGAGGAACTTATCTGAGAGAGAATTGGGAACCGATTCAAGATCAGGTGACGACTTTCTCAGAGTATATCAATGTCATTCCAGAAATCCAAATGATTCACACAAGTGGTCACAGCAATGGCCACAGTATTATCTTGCTCAAACAGGGGAAAGATACGATGATCCACATGGGGGACTTGATGTTATCACATGTTCATCGAAATCCTCTCTGGGTTCCAGCAGTAGATGATTATCCTATGAAATCCATTTTAGCCAAAGAGAAATGGTTGCGTCAGGCTTTTGAGAATCATTACAAGTTTTTCTTTTATCATGATCAATTTTTCGCGGTGGTAGAGTTTGATAAGGAAGGGAAGGAGTTGGTAGATTATGTTCTACGTTCTCGCCCCCCACTTATTCCTTTTACAGATGAGCAGGATCGTAAGCCAGACTTTTTAGGATAGCAGAATATGAGGAGACAAATGTAACATTTTCTTGTTGACGGGGATATTGGTGCACTATGCATCCATTTGCCAACAAGAATCAACAGAAAATAAAAGGAGGACTCATATGTCAATTACAAAACTTTTACAGATTCAATATCCAATTTTCCAAGGGGCCATGGCTCAAATCTCCCACTATCAACTAGCAGCAGCTGTTTCTGAGGCTGGAGGACTAGGAATTATTGCGTCAGGTGGTATGACTGGAGAGCAGTTGCGAGAAGAAATTCGTGAATTGAGAAAGTTGACAGATAAGCCTTTTGGTGTCAACATTATGTTGATGATGAAAAACATCAAGGATATTGTGACTGTTATCATCGAAGAAAAGGTTCCGGTGGTAACTACAGGTGCAGGAACACCTAAGCATATCATGCCTTACTTGAAAGAAGCAGGAATCAAGGTTATTCCAGTTATTGCCAGTGTCAAGCATGCTCAAAAAATGGAAGAATTGGGAGTTGATGCTGTAATCGCTGAGGGTTCAGAAGCTGGTGGGCATATAGGAGAGACCAATACAATGGCTCTTATCCCGCAAATCGTTGATGCGGTATCAATTCCGGTCATTGCTGCCGGAGGTGTGGCAGATGGCCGAGGGCTGGCTGCTGCGATTGCCCTAGGTGCACAAGGAGTTCAAATGGGAACAGTTTTTCTTGCTTCAGAAGAATGTCCAATTTCTCCAGCCTATAAAGAAGCTATTTTGGCGGCAAGTGATACAGCGACTGCGGTTACAGGTCGCATCGCGGGAGCGCCAGTTCGTTGTATTCGCAATGAGATGACAGATCACTATATTGAATTAGAGCAGAAAGGTACAAACCGAGAGGAACTGGAAGAAATTACGATCGGTTCCCTATCTAAGGCTGTCTATGAAGGTGATACAGTTCATGGTTCAATGATGAGCGGACAAATTGCAGGTTTGGTGAAAGACATCAAACCATGTAAGTCTATTTTAGAATCAATTGTGAAACAGGCGCAAGAGCGCCTACAAGACATTCGACTAGAATTAGGTGAATAATGTAATCTAGGCGGAAGATTCTGCACTGATGTGGAAAAAGGAGAGCGAGGCATTTGCTCTCCTTTTTTATGTATGGTTTCTTTAAGAGTATCTTACTATAATAAAAGCAGTGCTTTCTCTTTAAAGGTCGCTTTTTAAGGGCATTTGTGATATAATAATGCGCAAGAGGTTTAGAATGAAAAAAAATAATTTAACTCCGAATTCTGCGATTCTACTAGGGATTGCAACTTTCGGAACCTTAACAATGCTGATTATTTTTTCACAAAATAATGTTGTAACAATCAGTGTCTTGTTTTTATTTGTACTTCTTTATCTGCTTTTATTTGTCTGGCAAAAAAAACAGTATGAAAAGAGCGAAATTGAACAAATCCAATACGTAAATCATCAAGCTGAAAATAGCTTGAGTACTTTGCTTGATCAAATGCCGGTGGGAGTCCTGAAATTAGACTTATCTAGTGGCGAAGTGGAATGGTTTAATCCCTATGCTGAGCTGATTTTAACTACTGAAGAGGGCGAAATTGATGTTGAGTTAATTCAAACCATCATCAAGGCTTCTGTTGGAAATCCTGGTTCGTATGCTACCTTGGGCGAAACACGATATGCTGTTCATATGGACAAGGCTTCGGGTGTTTTGTATTTCTTTGATGTTTCTGGGGAGTACGAAGCAACTGTAGAATTGGTAACTAGCCGTCCAGTCATTGGAGTCATCTCAGTAGATAACTATGATGATTTGGAGGATGCGACATCTGACTCCGATATCAGTCATATCAATAGTTTTGTAGCCAATTTTGTTTCAGAATTTGCTAGTAAGTATGCTATGTTTTCTCGCCGTGTGGGGATGGATCGTTTTTATGTATTCACAGATTACACGGTACTAGAGGAATTGATGAATGATAAATTCTCCGTTATTGATAGTTTCCGAGAAGAATCAAAACAGAGGCAGCTACCCCTAACTTTAAGTATGGGATTTTCTTATGGTGATGGAAACCATGAAGAGATAGGGAAAATTGCCTTGCTCAACTTGAACTTAGCAGAAGTTCGCGGTGGTGACCAGGTGGTGGTCAAGGAAAATAACGAAACCAAGAATCCAGTCTACTTTGGTGGAGGAACTGCTGCGTCTATCAAACGTACTCGTACACGTACCAGAGCCATGATGACAGCCATTTCTGATAAGATTCGAAGTGTTGATCAGGTTTTTGTAGTCGGTCATAAAAATCTAGATATGGATGCTTTGGGCTCTGCTGTTGGTATGCAGTTGTTTGCAAGTAATATTATTGAGAACAGTTATGCTGTCTATGATGCAGACCATATGCCAGCAGATATCGAACGTGCTATTCAGTTCTTGAAGAAGGAAGATGTCACGAAGCTTTTATCTCTTACAGATGCGATGAAGTTAGTTACAAACCGTTCATTATTGATTCTGGTGGATCATTCCAAGACGGCTTTGACTTTGTCAAAAGATTTTTATGATTTGTTCACTCAAACTATTGTTATTGACCATCATAGACGTGATCAGGATTTCCCTGAGAATGCAGTCATCACCTATATTGAAAGTGGAGCAAGTAGTGCCAGTGAGTTGGTCACAGAATTGATTCAGTTCCAAAATTCTAAGAAGAATCGTTTGAGTCGTATGCAGGCCAGTGTTTTGATGGCTGGTATGATGCTGGATACCAAGAATTTCACATCTCGCGTGACGAGCCGAACCTTTGATGTGGCTAGCTATCTGAGAACACGGGGAAGTGACAGTATTGCTATCCAGGAGATTGCTGCGACAGATTTTGAAGAGTACCGTGAGGTAAATGAACTCATTTTACAAGGTCGTAAGTTAGGTTCAGATATCTTGATTGCTCAAGCTAAGGACTCAATGTCTTATGACACAGTTGTTATCAGTAAGGCTGCCGATGCTATGCTGGCTATGTCTGGTATTGAGGCTAGTTTCGTTCTGGCAAAAAATACACAAGGATTTATCTCTATCTCGGCTCGAAGTCGTAGTAAAATCAATGTGCAACGCATTATGGAAGAGTTGGGTGGTGGAGGTCACTTTAATCTAGCTGCCGCGCAAATCGAGGATATGAGTTTGTCGGAAGCAGGAGAAAAATTGACTCAACTAATCTTGGAAGAACTAAAGGAAAAGGAGAAAGAAGAATGAAAGTAATCTTTTTAGCAGATGTTAAAGGAAAAGGAAAAAAAGGCGAAATTAAGGAAGTACCAACTGGCTACGCTCAAAACTTCCTGATTAAAAAGAATTTGGCCAAGGAAGCGACTGCTCAAGCAGTGGGTGAGTTGCGTGGAAAACAAAAATCAGAAGAAAAGGCTCATGCTGAAATGATTGCTGAAGCAAAAGCCATCAAGGCTAAGCTTGAGGCAGAAGAAACAGTTGTAGAGTTTGTTGAAAAGGTTGGACCAGATGGCCGTACATTTGGCTCTATCACTAACAAGAAAATTGCAGAAGAATTGCAAAAGCAGTTTGGTATTAAGATTGACAAACGCAATATTCAAGTGCAAGCACCAATTCGAGCAGTAGGTTTGATTGATGTACCAGTGAAGATCTATCAAGATGTTACAAGTGTCATCAATCTTCGTGTAAAAGAAGGTTAAGTTTACAACTTCTTGACAAGATTGTAAAAGGAAGGAAAGTTGGATGGCAGAAGTAGAGGAACTGCGAGTTCAACCTCAGGATATTTTAGCAGAACAATCTGTTCTGGGAGCTATTTTTATAGATGAGAGTAAGCTCGTTTTTGTCCGAGAATACATTGATTCTCGTGACTTCTTTAAGTATGCTCATCGGTTGATTTTCCAAGCGATGGTAGATTTGTCGGATCGTGGGGAAGCGATTGATGCGACGACGGTTCGGACGATTTTGGATAGCCAAGGGGATCTCCAAAATATTGGTGGCTTGTCTTATCTTGTTGAAATTGTCAACTCAGTACCAACTTCAGCGAATGCGGAATATTATGCTAAAATTGTAGCGGAAAAGGCTATGCTACGTCGCTTGATTTCCAAGTTGACAGAGTCTGTCAACCAAGCCTATGAGGCTTCTAAGCCTGCAGATGAAATCATCGCTCAGGCTGAAAAGGGACTCATTGATGTTAGCGAAAACGCCAATCGTAGTGGGTTCAAGAACATCCGAGATATTCTAAATATCAACTTTGGGAACCTAGAAGTTCGGTCACAACAAACAACGGATATCACTGGTATTGCAACGGGTTACCGTGATTTGGACCATATGACGACAGGTCTCCATGAGGAGGAATTAATTATTCTAGCGGCGCGACCAGCAGTTGGTAAGACGGCCTTTGCTTTGAACATTGCTCAGAACATTGGGACTAAGTTGGACAAGACGGTTGCTATCTTTTCGCTGGAAATGGGTGCGGAAAGTCTAGTAGACCGTATGTTGGCGGCCGAAGGCTTGGTGGAGTCCCATTCTATCCGTACGGGTCAATTGACTGATGAGGAGTGGCAAAAATATACCATTGCTCAAGGGAACCTAGCCAACGCGAGTATCTATATCGATGATACACCAGGGATTCGGATCACGGAAATTCGTTCGCGTTCACGTAAACTGGCTCAAGAAACAGGCAATCTAGGCTTGATTTTGATCGACTACCTACAGCTTATCACAGGTACTGGTCGTGAGAACCGCCAACAAGAAGTCTCTGAAATTTCTCGTCAGTTAAAAATTCTAGCTAAGGAGCTAAAGGTTCCAGTCATTGCTCTTAGTCAGTTATCTCGTGGAGTGGAACAGCGTCAGGATAAGAGACCAGTCTTGTCTGATATTCGTGAATCGGGTTCTATCGAGCAGGATGCGGATATCGTAGCCTTTCTGTACCGTGACGACTACTACGATCGTGCGGGTGAAGAAGAGGAAGGAATTCCAAATAACAAGGTTGAGGTTATCATCGAGAAAAACCGTAGTGGAGCTCGTGGAACGGTGGAATTGATTTTCCAAAAAGAATACAATAAATTTTCAAGTATCTCAAAGAGGGAGGCATAAGATGTCAGATGCATTTACAGATGTAGCCAAGATGAAAAAAATCAAAGAAGAGATCAAGGCGCATGAGGGACAAGTCGTTGAAATGACTTTGGAGAATGGCCGTAAGCGCCAAAAAAACAGACTGGGTAAGTTAATTGAGGTTTATCCATCTTTATTTATCGTTGAATTTGGGGATGTTGAAGGAGACAAACAAGCCAATGTCTATGTTGAATCCTTCACCTACTCAGATATCTTGACAGAAAAGAACTTGATTCGCTATCTAGACTAAGAATCCTAAAATGAAGTGAGCTTTGCTCACTTTTTTCTTTTTCTCCCGAATAGTATAAACGAGGGTAACCTCGGAAATTTATATTATTAAGGAGAATGAATGACGTTTTTTAAATCAGGAGTTAAGAAGAGTAGATATACTCAGTTGGGTTTAGGGCTGGCTACTTTGTTTGTTACAAGTACCTTTTTGTTTGGTGGAGAATCGGTTCAGGCCGATAGTGTAGCGCGTGGAGATGACTATCCGCTTCACTACAAAAATGGTAGTGTTGAAATCGATCAGTGGCGGATGTATTCTCGCCAGTGTACCTCTTTTGCGGCCTTTCGTTTGAGTAGTGTAAATGGCTTTGAGATTCCTCCTGCCTACGGAAATGCGAATGAATGGGGACATCGTGCAAGGCGAGAAGGCTACCGTGTGGATACTAAGCCAGAAGTTGGGGCTATTGCTTGGTCGACAGAAGGATATTATGGGCACGTGGCCTGGGTATCAAATGTATCAGGGGATACGATTGAAATCGAAGAGTATAACTATGGGGTTCGAGAAAAGTATAACCGTCGAAAAGTCAAGGCTAGTTCGATGACGGGTTTTATTCATTTCAAGGATTTATCCGCTAGCCATGGTGCGAGTGAGGGTGCTCGTAGCTCAGAGCTTCCGTCCAGTGGGACAATAGTGTTCACGGGGAAATTGCCAATTATGGACCAGCCAGCAAGCACAGGACAAGTTATTGACTACTATTATGCTGGTGAGAGTGTGAGTTATGATCAAGTTCTTGAAAAGGATGGTTATAAGTGGCTCGGTTATTTGTCTTATAGCGGTTCTAGAAGATATGTGCAGTATGCAGAGCTAAGCAATACAGAAAAAGGCTGGAAAAAAGAAGGAGGGAGTTGGAATTACCGTGAGAACGGGAAACTCGCAACTGGTTGGAAGAAAATAAATGGCAGTTGGTATCACTTTAAAGACAATGGAACCATGTCAACAGGTTGGGTGAAGGATGGTTTGCATTGGTACTATCTAAAGGCATCAGGGGAGATGCAGACAGGATGGCTAAAGGAAAATGGAACATGGTATTATTTGGAGAGTTCAGGGGCTATGAAGTCTAGCCAGTGGTTCCAAGTAGGAGGAAAGTATTACTACGTCAATGCTTCAGGGGCTTTAGCAGTGAATACCACTGTGGATGGCTATCGAGTGGATAGTAACGGAGCTAGAATCTAGAAAGAATATAAAAAAGAGGGCTTCACTACCATTTGCCTATTCTTTCCGATGGTATTTTTCCCTGCTTTCCTTTATAATGGGTGTATGGACAAGAAAAAATTATTATTAATTGATGGATCTTCAGTTGCTTTTCGAGCTTTTTTTGCGCTCTATCAGCAGTTGGATCGTTTTAAAAATGCTAATGGCCTTCATACCAATGCAATCTATGGCTTTCAACTCATGTTGAATCACGTCTTGGAGCGTGTTGAGCCCAGTCATGTTTTGGTAGCTTTTGATGCAGGTAAGACAACTTTCCGAACAGAGATGTATGCAGACTACAAAGGTGGCCGTGCTAAAACTCCAGATGAGTTTCGTGAGCAATTTCCCTTCATTCGTGAGTTGTTAGACCACCTTGGGATTCGCCATTATGAGTTGGCCCAGTATGAAGCCGATGATATCATCGGGACTCTAGGCCGTTTGGCTGAGAAGAATTCTTTTGATGTGACAATTGTTAGCGGAGATAAGGATTTGATCCAGTTGACGGATGAGCATACGGTGGTCGAGATTTCCAAGAAAGGTGTGGCTGAGTTTGAGGCCTTTACACCAGACTATCTTATGGAAAAGATGGGCCTCACACCAGCTCAGTTCATTGATCTTAAGGCTCTTATGGGGGATAAGTCTGATAATATCCCTGGTGTCACGAAAATCGGTGAAAAGACGGGTATCAAGCTCTTGCTGGAGCATGGTTCGCTTGAGGGTATTTATGAAAATATTGATGGGATGAAGGCTTCTAAGATGAAGGAAAATCTCATCAATGACAAGGAACAAGCCTTTTTGTCTAAAACCTTGGCAACCATTGAGACTCAGGCACCAATTGAGATTGGACTAGACGATTTGATCTATAATGGCCCAGATGTGGAAAATCTCGGGAAATTCTACGATGAGATGGGCTTCAAACAGCTCAAACAAGCTTTAAATATTTCGTCAACGGATGCGCCTGAAAGTTTGGATTTCACTATCGTTGACCAAGTCAGTCAAGACATGCTGAGTGCCGACTCTATCTTCCACTTTGAACTCTTTGGTGAGAACTACCATACAGATGATTTGGTTGGTTTTGCCTGGTCCTGTGGGGATAAACTTTACGCTACTGACAAACTTGAACTCTTGCAGGAGCCGATTTTCAAGGATTTTCTAGAAAAAACACCTCTAAAAGTGTATGACTTTAAAAAAGCGAAGGTTCTTTTAAATCGTTTGGGCTTGAATTTGCAGGCCCCTGCTTTTGACAGTCGTTTGGCCAAATACCTCCTCTCTACTGTCGAGAACAATGAAATTTCAACCATTGCGAATCTCTATGGCCAGACTTATTTGGCTGATGATGAGACCTTCTACGGTAAGGGGGTCAAGAAAGCTATCCCTGAGAGAGAGAAATTCTTGGAGCACTTGACTCGCAAGGTTGCTGTATTGGTTGAGACGGAGCCTGTTTTGCTTGAAAAACTCAGTGAACACGGGCAGTTAGATCTTCTCTATGACATGGAGCAACCTCTGGCTTTTGTCCTTGCCAAGATGGAAATTGCTGGAATCAAGGTTAAAAAAGAAACCCTACTTGAGATGCAAGCTGAAAATGAGATTGTCATTGAGCGACTCACCCAAGAGATTTATGAGCTGGCTGGTGAGGAATTTAATATCAACTCACCTAAACAGTTGGGCGTACTTCTCTTTGAAAAACTGGGACTTCCTCTAGAATACACCAAGAAAACCAAGACAGGTTACTCGACAGCAGTGGATGTGCTGGAGCGTCTGGCTCCTATTGCACCGATTGTCAAAAAAATTCTAGACTACCGTCAGATTGCTAAGATTCAATCGACTTACGTGGTTGGCTTGCAGGATTGGATTTTAGATGATGGCAAGATCCACACGCGCTATGTGCAAGATTTGACTCAGACTGGGCGTTTGTCTAGTGTAGATCCAAACTTGCAAAATATCCCTGTTCGCTTGGAACAAGGTCGCCTCATTCGTAAGGCTTTTGTGCCAGAGTGGGAGGATAGTGTCCTTCTTAGCTCCGACTATTCACAGATTGAGTTGCGCGTTTTGGCGCATATCTCTAAGGATGAGCACTTAATCAAGGCCTTCCAAGAGGGAGCAGATATCCATACTTCGACAGCTATGCGTGTCTTTGAAATTGAACGTCCTGAGGATGTGACGCCAAACGACCGTCGCAATGCCAAGGCTGTCAACTTTGGAGTGGTTTACGGGATTTCAGATTTTGGTTTGGCGAACAATCTTGGTATTAGTCGTAAGAAGGCCAAAGCCTACATTGATACCTACTTTGAGCGTTTTCCTGGGATTAAAAACTATATGGAAGAAGTGGTACGTGAAGCGCGTGACAAGGGATATGTAGAGACCCTCTTCAAGCGTCGTCGAGAGCTACCAGATATAAATTCGCGCAACTTTAACATTCGTGGTTTTGCAGAGCGAACTGCCATTAACTCCCCTATTCAGGGTTCGGCAGCAGATATTCTCAAAATTGCTATGATTCAGCTAGACAAAGCTCTGGTTGAGGGTGGTTATCAGACCAAGATGCTCTTGCAAGTGCATGATGAAATCGTCCTTGAGGTTCCGAAATCAGAACTAGCAGCTGTCAAAGTACTAGTGAAACAAACCATGGAAGAAGCCATCCAGCTTAGTGTCCCACTCATTGCTGATGAGAATGAAGGGGCAACCTGGTACGAGGCTAAATAAGAAAGCTATGATAGAGTTTGAAGCATTTGTCTTCAAACTCTTTTTCATAGTTTTCTGTAAGCAGTTTCCTTGACTTTTCCTTGCATTTGCGTTACTATATTCCATATAAGATATGGGAGTCTGTGTACAGTCTGAGAGGAAGTGTTAAACTTCGACCGCACCTGATCTGGGTAATGCCAGCGTAGGGAACGATACTTAGCCGAATTCTGCACCTTTTCCATATATGGCAAAGGTTTTTCTTTTTGTTCAAAAGGAAAGCCGAGAAGAGGAGGATTTTATGAAAGCAAGCATTGCCTTGCAAGTCTTGCCCCTATCACAGGGGATTGATCGAATTGCTATTATCGATCAAGTGATTGCTTATCTGCAAGCTCAGTCCGTGACTATGGTGGTGACACCCTTTGAAACGGTCTTGGAAGGGGAGTTGGATGAGCTCATGCGCATTCTCAAAGAAGCGCTTGAAGTGGCCGGGCAGGAGGCAGATAATGTCTTTGCCAATGTCAAAATAAATGTAGGAGAGATTTTAAGTATTGATGACAAACTTGAAAAGTATACTGAGACGACACATTAGTCTATTGGGTTTTCTAGGAGTCTTGTCAATCTGGCAGTTAGCGGGCATATTCAAACTTTTACCCAAGTTTATCCTGCCAACTCCTCTTGAGATTCTCCAGTCCTTTGTTCGTGACAGAGAATTTCTCTGGTACCATAGCTGGGCGACCTTGAGAGTGGCTTTACTAGGTCTAGTTCTAGGAGTCTTGATTGCCTGTCTTATGGCGGTGCTCATGGATAGTCTGACTTGGCTCAATGACTTGATTTATCCTATGATGGTGGTTGTTCAGACCATTCCGACCATTGCCATAGCGCCTATCTTGGTCTTGTGGCTAGGCTATGGGATTTTGCCCAAGATTGTCTTGATTATCCTGACGACAACCTTCCCTATCATCGTCAGTATTTTGGATGGATTTAGGCATTGTGATAAGGATATGCTAACCTTGTTTAGTCTGATGCGTGCAAATCCTTGGCAAATCCTGTGGCATTTTAAAATCCCTGTCAGTCTGCCTTACTTTTATGCAGGTCTGAGGGTCAGTGTCTCCTACGCCTTTATCACAACCGTGGTGTCTGAGTGGTTGGGAGGTTTTGAAGGACTAGGTGTCTACATGATTCAGTCCAAGAAACTGTTTCAGTATGATACCATGTTTGCCATTATTATTCTGGTGTCGATTATCAGCCTTTTGGGTATGAAATTGGTCGATATTAGTGAAAAATATGTGATTAAATGGAAACGTCCCTAAGATAAGGATGTTTTAGAAAAAGAAAAGAGGAAATGAAGATGAAGAAAACATGGAAAGTGTTTTTAACGCTTGTGACAGCTCTTGTAGCTGTCGTGCTGGTGGCTTGTGGTCAAGGGACTGCTTCTAAGGACAATAAAGAAGCAGAACTCAAGAAGATTGACTTTATCCTAGACTGGACGCCAAATACTAACCACACAGGGCTGTATGTTGCCAAGGAAAAAGGTTATTTCAAAGAAGCTGGAGTGGATGTTGATTTGAAATTGCCACCTGAAGAAAGCTCATCTGACTTGGTGATCAATGGCAAGGCACCATTTGCTATCTATTTCCAAGACTACATGGCTAAGAAATTGGAAAAAGGTGCAGGCATTACTGCCGTTGCAGCTATCGTTGAGCACAATACATCAGGAATCATTTCTCGTAAATCTGACAATGTCAGCAGTCCAAAGGACTTGGTTGGGAAGAAATACGGAACTTGGAATGACCCAACTGAGCTTGCTATGTTAAAAACCTTGGTAGAATCACAAGGTGGAGACTTTGAAAAGGTTGAAAAAGTACCAAACAACGACTCAAACTCGATCACACCTATTGCTAATGGGGTCTTTGACACCGCTTGGATTTACTACGGTTGGGATGGTATCCTTGCCAAATCTCAAGGTGTAGACGCTAACTTCATGTACTTGAAAGACTACGTCAAGGAGTTTGACTACTACTCACCCGTTATCATCGCAAACAACGACTATCTGAAAGACAACAAGGAAGAAGCTCGCAAAGTTATCCAAGCTATTAAAAAAGGCTACCAATATGCTATGGAACACCCAGAAGAAGCAGCGGATATCCTTATCAAGAATGCACCTGAACTTCAGGAAAAACGTGACTTTGTCATCGAATCTCAAAAATACTTGTCAAAAGAATACGCAAGTGACAAGGAAAAATGGGGACAATTTGACGCAGCTCGCTGGAATGCTTTCTACAAATGGGATAAAGAAAATGGTATCCTTAAAGAAGATTTGACAGACAAAGGCTTCACTAACGAATTTGTAAAATAATGACAGAAATTAGACTAGAACACGTAGGCTATGCCTATGGCGATGAAAAGATTTTAGAGGACATCAACCTGCAGGTGACTTCGGGTGAAGTGGTTTCTATCCTAGGTCCAAGTGGTGTTGGAAAGACCACCCTCTTTAACCTAATCGCTGGGATTTTATAAGTCCAGTCGGGGCGAATTGTCTTGGACGGTGAAGAAAATCCCAAGGGGCGCGTGAGTTATATGTTGCAAAAGGATCTACTCTTGGAGCACAAGACGGTACTTGGCAATATCATCCTACCCCTCTTGATTCAAAAGGTGGATAAGGCAGAGGCCATTGCCCGAGCGGATGACATCCTTGCGACCTTCCAGTTGACAGCTGTACGGGATAAGTATCCTCACGAACTCAGCGGAGGGATGCGCCAGCGTGTAGCCTTGCTTCGGACCTACCTTTTCGGGCACAAGCTCTTTCTCTTGGATGAGGCCTTTAGTGCCTTAGATGAGATGACAAAGATGGAACTCCACGCTTGGTACCTGGAGATTCACAAACAGTTGCAGCTGACGACCTTGATTATCACCCACAGTATCGAGGAAGCCCTCAATCTCAGTGACCGCATCTATATCCTAAAAAATCGGCCTGGGCAGATTGTTTCTGAAGTCAAACTAGATTGGTCCCAGAGCGAAGACAAGGAAGTCCAAAAAATTGCCTACAAACGGCAAATATTAGCAGAATTAGGCTTAGATAAGTAGAAAAATAGGGAGTTGGTGAAGATTATCCTTTACCAGCGCCCTTTTTCTTTAAAAAATGAGAATAAGGATATCTTGTTACTTGCAGGAGGATGTTAAAAGGACTATAATGAGAATGTAGTACAGAGGCATATACTTTTAAAAAGGAGGCTGTATTCATGGCAAAAAATGATTATTGGGTAGTTGTGTATAAAATCCTTAATTATTATTTTCAGAAAATGAAATAAACGCTTCTGTTCTGGAAATCCCTCACCGTTATTTAATGGATGTCTATCGTAATTTGTTTGATGATGGATTTTTGACAGGTACTTGTGTTACTGGAGATATGTCCGGAGATGTTTATATTGAGAATTTGTCTCTTGTTAGAATTACGACCAAAGGTATTGGATATTTAGAGGACAATTCTAAAATGAAACAGGCTTATAAAATTTTGAAAGAAATAAAAGACTGGCTTCCTGGAATGTAGCACTTAAAGTACTTTTCTTATCCTTAGTTACTAGTAAATATGAACTATCGTAAAAGTTATAGCAGTCATGTTTTGAGACAACTCACAATACAATTGGTTAATATAGATAAGCAGATCTGGAGGTATACGATACATTTACTTATAGAAGATTAAATTCTGTATTGAAACTGAAAAAATTTTTGCAAATACACACGATTTGGTGTGCTTATTTATATAAGAATACACAATATATAGTACTTGACAAGTATGGTATAATAGTATATAGGATACCATATTTAGTTTAGAGATTTTCATAGGGGGATTACATAGTTGGAGTGGCTAAACTTATTTAAGGATTTTTTTGGGTTAAATGTACCATTAGCTATTTGTATTCTAGTAGCATTAGGGATATATAATATTTTTTCCAAACTACTAGAAGAACGGCGTAAAGATTATGACATGACCTTTAAAAGCCAAGCTAGATTAATTAAGGAACTAAACAAAACAATTTCTGATAGAGATCAGAGAATATCTGATTTGGAAAAATTGCTTGATAACAAAAGGAGGTAGAATAAAATGGGAATAATTTTGTTTTTAATAATTGTTGCATCACTTGTTTTGCTCTTTTATATTAGAGATACAAAAAAACATAAAAAAATGATTGCATATAATCTCCTATATACTCATTTTCAAGAAAAATATATAATAAAAGATGCAATTTGTAAGTATGAAGATAAATATCCAGCTCTAACAAAAGTTGTATTATCATTTGTAGAAGCTCAGTTAGATGTTTCAATGATCGTAGAAAATTCTAAAAAGGTTGAAGGTTCGTTGCAGGAACAGTTAGATAAAGAATTAGATGAAATAATAGAATCTAAAAATAATGAGGAATTATTGCAAGTAATTCACTGGTATTTTTTAGCTTGTATTGCAATTTCATCTCTTAGAACTCGTGAGAGTATAGATATTATCAAGAAGGACTCTATTGATTTTGAGGATAAGACGATATTAAAATCAGATGTAAAGGGTAATTATTGTTTTGCATAATATATAGTCCTGTGAGTTAAACCTCACAGGATTTTTCATTCTAGTAGTAAAAAAGGCACGTCTAGCTTGCTGAACTCGTCAATATTTCGCCCTTTTTAGGGCTCTTTTTTATGGACTTTTTTAGGAACTTTCAAGAAAAACTAAGGCGAATTAATGCCAAAGTATTTTTTGAAAAAGTCAGTATTTCCAATGGTTGAGCCTTAAAAATTTGACTTATAGAGTGTTAAATGATAGTATAGTCAAAGATAGTCAAGGTTCAAAGAAGGAGTTTGATTTACTATGAGATTTAAAAATACATCAGATCATATCGAAGCTTATATCAAGGCGATATTAGACCAATCTGGTATCGTGGAATTGCAGCGGAGCCAGTTGGCAGATACCTTTCAGGTTGTGCCAAGTCAGATCAACTATGTAATCAAGACCCGTTTTACTGAAAGCAGAGGATACTTGGTTGAGAGCAAGCGTGGTGGCGGAGGCTACATTCGCATCGGACGGATTGAGTTTTCCAGTCATCATGAGATGCTCCGCGATTTGCTTTACTCGATTGGTGAGCGAGTTAGTCAGGAGATTTATGAGGATATTCTCCAGCTTTTGGTGGAGCAGGACTTGATGACCAAGCAGGAAATGACCTTGCTGACTTCAGTAGCAACAGATCGTGTCCTAGGGGAAGAATCCTCAGTTGTCCGTGCCAATATGCTCCGACAGCTATTACAAGAGGTAGATAGAAAAGAGAAGTAAGATGAACTATTCAAAAGCATTGAATGAATGTATCGAGAGTGCCTACATGGTTGCGGGCCATTTTGGAGCTCGATATCTAGAGTCTTGGCATTTATTGATTGCCATGTCTAATCACAGTTACAGTGTGGCAGGTGCGACTTTAAACGATTATCCTTATGAGATGGACCGTTTAGAAGAGGTTGCGTTGGAACTGACTGAAACGGACTATAGCCAGGACGAAACCTTTACGGAATTGCCCTTTTCCCATCGTTTGGAGGTTCTCTTTGCAGAAGCAGAGTATGTGGCCTCAGTGGTCCATGCAAAGGTGCTAGGGACAGAGCATGTCCTCTATGCGATTTTGCATGATGGCAATGCCTTGGCAACTCGCATCTTGGAGAGAGCAGGCTTTTCTTATGAAGACCAGAAAGATCAGGTCAGAATTGCTGCTCTTCGTCGCAATCTAGAAGAACGTGCAGGATGGACAAGAGAAGATCTCAAGGCTTTGCGTCAACGTCATCGCACAGTAACTGACAAGCAAAATTCCATGGCTAATATGATGGGCATGCCTCAAGCTCAAAGTGGTGGTCTAGAGGACTACACGCATGACCTAACGGAGCAAGCGCGCTCTGGCAAGTTAGAGCCAGTTATCGGTCGTGACAAGGAAATCTCACGTATGATTCAGATTTTGAGTCGAAAGACCAAGAACAATCCTGTCTTGGTTGGAGATGCTGGTGTCGGGAAAACAGCTCTGGCCCTTGGCCTTGCCCAGCGTATTGCTAGTGGGGGTGTACCAGCTGAAATGGCCAAGATGCGCGTTCTAGAGCTTGATTTGATGAATGTCGTTGCGGGGACACGTTTCCGTGGTGACTTTGAAGAGCGTATGAACAACATCATCAAGGATATCGAGGAGGATGGCAAAGTAATCCTCTTTATCGATGAACTTCACACCATTATGGGTTCTGGTAGCGGTATTGACTCGACTCTGGATGCAGCCAATATCTTGAAGCCAGCCTTGGCGCGTGGAACTCTGAGAACAGTTGGTGCAACCACTCAGGAAGAATACCAAAAACACATCGAAAAAGATGCGGCCCTTTCTCGTCGGTTTGCCAAAGTGACGATTGAAGAGCCAAGTTTAGCTGACAGCATGATCATTTTGCAAGGTTTGAAAGCGACCTATGAGAAACACCATCGTGTGCAAATCACAGATGAAGCTGTTGAAACAGCTGTTAAGATGGCGCATCGTTACTTGACCAGTCGTCACTTGCCAGACTCTGCTATCGACCTCTTAGATGAAGCAGCAGCAACAGTGCAAAACAAATCCAAGCAGGTGAAAACAGACGAATCCGACTTGAGTCCAGCTGACAAGGCTTTGATGGATGGCAAGTGGAAACAAGCTGCTCAGTTAATCGCAAAAGAGCAGGAAGTCCCTGTCTATAAAGACTTGGTAACAGAATCCGATATTTTGACTACCTTGAGTCGCTTGTCAGGGATTCCAGTCCAAAAACTGACTCAGACTGATGCTAAGAAATACCTGAACTTGGAAGCGGAGTTGCACAAACGTGTCATCGGTCAAGATCAAGCTGTTTCAAGTATTAGCCGTGCGATTCGCCGCAACCAGTCAGGTATTCGCAGTCACAAGCGTCCGATTGGTTCCTTTATGTTCCTAGGACCGACAGGAGTCGGTAAGACCGAGTTGGCAAAGGCTCTGGCAGAAGTCCTCTTTGATGACGAATCAGCCCTTATCCGCTTTGATATGAGTGAGTATATGGAGAAATTCGCAGCCAGCCGTCTCAATGGAGCTCCTCCGGGCTATGTGGGTTACGAAGAAGGTGGGGAGTTAACCGAGAAGGTTCGCAACAAACCATACTCCGTACTCCTCTTTGACGAGGTAGAAAAGGCCCACCCAGACATCTTTAATGTCCTCTTGCAAGTCTTGGATGACGGTGTCTTGACAGATAGCAAGGGGCGCAAGGTTGACTTTTCAAATACCATTATCATCATGACGTCAAACCTTGGTGCGACAGCCCTTCGTGATGATAAGACGGTTGGTTTTGGGGCTAAGGACATTCGTTTTGACCAGGAGAATATGGAAAAACGAATCTTTGAAGAGTTGAAAAAAGCTTATCGACCAGAGTTTATCAACCGTATTGATGAAAAGGTGGTCTTCCATAGCTTAGATAGCGAACACATGCAGGAAATCGTTAAGATCATGGTTAAACCATTGATTGCTAGCCTAGCAGAGAAAGGCATCGACTTGAAACTGCAAGCTTCAGCTTTGAAGTTACTAGCAAGCCAAGGTTATGATCCAGAAATGGGAGCTCGCCCACTTCGCAGAACCCTGCAAACAGAGGTGGAAGACAAGTTGGCAGAACTCCTTCTTAACGGGGAACTGGTGGCAGGCAAGACTCTCAAGATTGGTGTCAAAGCTGGTCAATTAAAATTTGATATTGCTTAAAAATGGAGAGTCAGGAGTAATCCTGATTCTTTTTTGCTACTTTTTTATAAAAAATGATAAAAAACTATTGACAAAACAAAAATATAGTATATAATAAAAACATAGAAAATAAAAATATCAAAAATTATAAAAAGGTAAAACGTTTATGAAAAAGAAAACAGCAGTGGTATTTGGGACCTTTGCCCCTCTCCATCAAGGGCATATCGATCTGATCCAGCGAGCCAAGCGTCAGTGTGACCAGGTCTGGGTAGTCGTTTCAGGCTACGAGGGAGACCGAGGTGAGCAGGTAGGTTTAAGTCTTCAAAAACGATTTCGCTATATTCGAGAGGCTTTTCGTGATGATGAATTGACCTCTGTCTGCAAGCTGGATGAGACCAACCTTCCCCGTTACCCTATGGGCTGGCAGGAGTGGTTGGACCAGATGTTAGAGGAGATTTCCTATGATGAAACCCAGCAAGAACTGACTTTTTTTGTAGGAGAAGCAGACTACCAGCAAGAGTTATCTAAGCGTGGATTTGGCACCGTCTTGCAAGAAAGAAAGTTTGGTATCTCAGCGACTATGATTCGAGAAAATCCAAGCAAATATTGGAAATACATCGCTCAACCCTTCCGTCGTCAGTTTACCAAGAAAGTCTTGATTATGGGAAGTGCTAGCAATGGGAAGACCACTCTGGCCAAGGATTTGGCAAGGTATTACGATGCGCCCGTTAGTCTGGAATACGCGCGTGAGTACCAGATCAAAAACAATGTCCGCGACGATGAATTGACTCCAAAGGATTATTATTATCTCCTGTTGGGGCAGTATGACCAGACCTCCAAGTTAATCGATAGCAATGCCAATCGAGGTCTAGTGATAGCCGATACCAACTCCTTGGTAACCAAGGGCTACTATGACTATTACATGGAGACTGAGGACCAAAGGGACTTATCCGGGGAGACATTTGACAATCTCTTTGTTTCAATCTTGGCCAAGGAAAAATGGGATTTGATTCTCTTTGTGCAGCCTGTTGGCTCCTATGTCAATGACGGATTTAGAGATATGACCATGGCAGAGGACCACATTCGCTACAGTTTTTCCCAGCATTTGGATCAGATGAGGGAGCGATACTTAACCACCATTCCACTAGTTTATCTAGCGGAGGATTACCTAGGCAATTATGAAGTAGCCAAAGTGGCTATCGATGCCATTTACCAAGCAGATTAGGAGAAAATTATGAAAACAGTAACTAAAAAAATCACACAATTTATCGAAAACTTTAAAAACGTCCATGCGGAAGCCCGCAAGATTGGTTTTGTAGGAATCATGCGTTTGCTCTGGAAAGATCTCTTTGTCGACCGTAGTCTTTTCCAGTGGTTGTATCTCATCGCCTTGTCAAGTGTTCCCTTGATCTTGGAATTCACACAAAATACGGAAAGTCATGACTGGCTAAGCTTGTTTGCATCTTGGACTGGGATTGTCTGTGTTATCTTGGTAGCAGAAGGGCGTGCAAGCAATTATCTCTTTGGGGCCATTAACTCTGCTATCTACTTGATCTTGGCCATGAACGCGACTTTTTATGGAGAAGTTTTGACGACCGTTTACTTCTTTGTCATGCAGCCGATTGGTCTCTATGCTTGGTTGTCCAATCGTATCAACGACCAAGGAAAACCAGAAGAATCCCACTTTGAAGCTAAGAAATTATCTGTTCTTGATTGGCTCAAGTACTTGGCCTTGACTGCTATTATCTGGATTGGTATGGGCTTGGCTTATCAAAGTATCAATAGTGCTCGCCCTTTCCGTGATAGTGTTACCGATGCGACCAATGGCGTTGGTCAGCTTTTGATGACACGTCTCTACCGTGAGCAATGGATTTTCTGGATTGCCACCAATCTCTTTAGTATTTATCTCTGGTGGGGTGAAAATATCCACATCCAAGGGATGTACTGGGTTTACACACTCAATAGTCTAGTGGGATGGTACCAATGGACCAAGGCAGTTCGAAAGGAGGCATAAGATGCCAGATACGATGATTCCAGCCGGGATGACGGAAAAAGAATATTATGAAATCCATGCCAGTCAGGAGGAGTTTTTAGACTGGTACTACAAGCAGGAACTCCCTCAATATGAAAAACCAAGTGTGACAGTAGATATGGTAGCCTACTGCTTTGTCGAAGGAAAGATCAAGCTCCTGCTGATCCGTCGCAAGGCCCACCCTTATCAGAACTGTTTAGCCTTAGTTGGAGGTTTTATGGACAAGGGAGAAGATGCTGCACATGCCTGTCAGCGCGAGGTGAGAGAAGAAGTCAATCTCGATCTACCTTTAGAAAAAATCGAGCAATTGATGACCGTATCGACCCCCGGTCGTGATCCACGGGGCTGGACGGTGACCATTGCCCACTTGGTGTACCTGCCTAGTCGTGCCTTAGACCTCGTTCAGGCTGGAGACGATGCCAAGGATGTCGTTTTCGTAGATGTCGATTTCCAGACAGGCAAATGCTTCCTAGAGGGAGTGGAGCTGGACGAGCAAGCCTTCGCCTTTGACCATTATGCCATTATCCAAGAATCCATCAAACGAATCCAAGGCCGTCTTGACTGGAATCCGACCTTCCTCTATCTGCTGGAGGAGGAGTTCACTGTCTATGAAGGAACCGAACTGGTCAATCTCATCAACCCCGGTCGGCCCATTGTCAGCAATAACTTTCTCGTAAAATACGGCGAATATGTAGAAGAAGTCGGACTCAAACGAGTGCCTAAAAAGAAACCAAGAAAAACCTATCGATTGAAATAAAAAGTGAGGTCGGGACAAAGTTCCCGACCTCTTTATTTATCATCATTTTTTATGAATGGTTATCTTTCTTAGTATTGCTCAACATGTGAGTAAAGAAGTCTTTGTATCGATACTTGAGATAGTTCTCATGCAAAAATAACAAGGCGATGTAGACAATCATAAAGATTGCAGTCAGATAGAAGACATCAAATGCAGTTCGCGCATAGTAAGTGGCTGATTGATAAGAGCCAATAGCTCCCAAAATCAACCAAGGAAGATACTTGTAATACTTATTTAGCATAAGAGCATACCTCCTATATTCTATTTCAATGTTATTATATTCCTTTGTCTAACATAATACAAGCGATTATACAAGAGCGGTGCAAAAAATAGGACTCTAATCTAAGAAATTTTCTATTTTTTCGTTTCAATTACGAATAGAAATAGTAGAGAGAAATTTTTTTAAAATAGTTTCTCAAACTAGTTGACAGATTCAAAGCCTAATGTTACAATTATATTACAAAAAGATTTCTTAACATTTCAAAAATGTTACAAAGGAGTAGAAAAATGAAAAAGAAAACCTATATCAAATTGATGGCAGCGACTGTATTGGCTTCTACCTTGCTACTAGGAGCTTGTGGAAATAAAAACGAAACCACTCAAACCAGCAGCTCTGCCAAGACAAGTCAATCATCAAGTTCTAAAGCAGCTTCTTCTAGCAAAGAAAGCAAGACACAAAAATCTTCAAGCTCAGCTTCATCTGAAAAGGCTCAGGCATCTTCTGGTCAGTCTTCTACAACGGCAGATCAGTCACAAGCGAAACCAGCACCTGAATCAAGACAAGAACAAGCAGCTCCTAGTCAACAAGCCCCATCTCAGGCTCCGTCAACTCAGCAAGGTTCTCAAGCCCAGTCTAACCAGTCAGGCTATGATCCAACAACTGACCGCCAACTTCAAGACAAGCAAGCAGAACACAACAAACGCTACAAGGGTGTTTTAACCATGGTGGATGGTGACTTCTCAGCAGCTGCAGGCAACTGGAAGGGAGCAAATGGGGAAACTATTACGGTTTCATCAGGGGGCCAATTTACAGTAGAAACTGCAGATGGAAAGAAAGAAAACTATTCTATCAGAGGCTACTCTTACACCCTTGATGATGGTAAGTATAATGCCAAAATCGGTGGAGGAAAAATCATCCAAATTACAACAGGTGCGGATGGTAAAGTTTCGAGTGTTGCCTTGATTCAATAATAGTATCTAGGATTTCCTAGGATAAAAAAACCGTACACTCCAAGTGAGTTACGGTTTTTTGTGTATTAAGCTTTATCTAGTTGCAATAGAGCTTCAATCTCTGCTAGAGTGCTAGCTTGTGAAATGGCTCCACGAAGTTTGGCAGCGCCAGATGTTCCCCGAAGGTAGTGAGGAGCGAGTCCACGGAATTCACGAACGGCTACGTTTTCTCCTTTGAGGTTAATCAAGCGTTTCAAATGTTCGTAGGCAATTTTCATCTTGTCTTCGAAGGTTAAATCAGGAAGGATTTCTCCAGTTTCAAAGTAGTGGTTGATTTGATTGAAGAGGTAGGGATTTCCCATGGCTGCGCGGCCAATCATGACAGCGTCAGCCCCGACTTCTTCGATACGCTGTTTAGCTTCTTGTACCGTACGGATATCACCATTTGCGATAAATGGAATCTTGGTCAGAGCTTGGGCTACGTCGTGCAAGGTTTCAAGGTCTGCGTGACCTGTGTACATTTGTTCGCGGGTACGACCATGCATGGCAAGGGCAGAGACACCAGCAACCTCAGCAGCGAGGGCATTCTCCACGGCTAGGGATGGATCAGACCAGCCAGTGCGCATTTTGACAGTGAGGGGGATATCAAGGACAGATTGGACCTTGTTGATAATAGAGTATATCTTATCTGGGTCCTTGAGCCACATAGCGCCAGCTTCGTTTTTCACGATTTTGTTAACTGGGCAGCCCATGTTGATATCGACGATATCAGTCTTGGTGTTTTCCTGGATGAATTCTGCTGCGCGTGCGAGGCTATCTTCGTCGCTACCAAAGAGTTGGATAGAAACGGGGTTTTCGCCTTCATCGATGTGAAGCATATGTAGGGTTTTTTCGTTGTTGTATTGGATTCCCTTGTCAGAGACCATTTCCATGACAACGAGCCCCGCTCCGAGCTCTTTTGCGATGGTACGAAAGGCTGAGTTGGTGACACCAGCCATGGGTGCTAAAACGGTACGATTGGGAATCTCAACATTGCCAATCATAAAAGGTGTATTAAGATTTGTCACGAATGAGTTCCTCCAAGTCGTTTTCATCAAAGTTATAAGTTGTTTGGCAGAATTGACAAGTGATTTCTGCCCCGTGGTCTTCCTCTTTCATTTCCTCAAGGTCTGAGCTTGGAAGGCTGGCAAGAGCGTTCATAAAACGGTCTTTACTGCAGTCACATTGGAAACGAATTTCTTCTTCAGATAGGCGTTTGTAAGATTCGTCACCATAAATAGCCTTGAGAAGGGCTTCGATATGGTCGTCGCTTTCCAGAAGTGTTGAGATGGCTGGCATTTCTTGGATGCGTTTTTCAAAGCGGGCAATCTCTTCTTCCTTGGCCCCTGGCAAGACTTGGAGAAGGAAACCTCCGGCAACTTCGACCTTGTCGTCTTTGTCTAAAAGAACATTGAGGCCGACTGCTGAAGGGGTTTGTTGGCTTTCTGTCAGGTAATAGGCCAAGTCTTCACCGATTTCCCCAGAAATGAGAGGAGTCATGGAGTTGTAAGGATTTCCAGTACCATAGTCTGTGATAACGAGAAATTGGCCATTGCCGACAAAAGGTCCGACAAGGACTTCACCAGTTGCAGTCTTTTTGATATCAACACCTGGATTTTGAACGTAGCCTTTAACATTGCCCTTGGTATCTGCGACCGTGATGATGGCACCGAGAGAGCTGGTTCCCAGAACTTTAACTGTTAGTTTGGTATTTCCTTTTTCATTGGCTGCGAGAATCTGGCTTGCGATAAGAGTTCGACCAAGTGCAACAGTTGAACTGGCTTGAGTTTGATGTTTTTCTTGAGCAGTGCGGACGGTTTCAGTGCTATCAAGGACAAAAGCACGAAAGGCTCCGCTTTCTGATATTGTTTTAATAATTTTATCCATAGCTACTATTTTAGCATAAAAATGCCCAAAGGGGGAGTCGTGTGTTTGCTGTTTCTGTGGAATAATGACGAGAAAATCAGCCTTAAAATAAAATGCGAAACAGATTATTTCAGCATTTAAAAGATTTATGCTATGCTTGTAGGAGAAAATGAGAGGGGTAACAAATGTATTTAGGTGATTTGATGGAAAAAGCCGAATCTGGTCAATTTTTAGTCCTTTCCTTTCTGTTACAAGATTCGCAGACAACAGTCAAGAAAGCCATGGAAGAAACAGGTTTTTCAAAGGCGACCTTAACCAAGTACATTTCTCTGATTAACGAAAATGCCTCGGAAAGAGGTTTAGAGCTGACCATCCACTTGGAAGATGAAAATCTGCGTCTGTCGATTGGTGCAGCCACAAAGGGGAGAGAGATTCGGAGCTTGTTTCTAGACAATGCCATTAAGTACCAAATTTTGGTTTACCTTCTCTATCACCAACAGTTCCTAGCCCATCAACTGGCTCAAGAATTGATGATTAGCGAGGCCACGCTTGGTCGTCACTTAGCTAGTCTAAATCAGATTTTGTCAGAGTTTGATTTATCGATCCAAAATGGCCGTTGGCGAGGTCCGGAGCATCAGATTCGCTATTTTTATTTCTGCCTTTTTCGCAAGATTTGGTCCAGTCAGGAGTGGGAAGGTCACATGCAGAAAGCTGAGAGAAAACAAGAGATTGCTACCCTAGAAGAAATCTGCGGTGCTAGCTTGTCTTCAGGTCAGAAATTGGACTTGGTTCTATGGACTCACATCAGTCAACAGCGCCTTCGGGTTAACGCCTGTCAATTTCAGGTTATAGAAGAAAAAATGCGAGGGTATTTTGACAATATTTTCTACCTTCGTTTGCTGAGAAAGGCTCCGTCCTTTTTTGCTGGGCAACATATCCCTCTAGGAACTGAGGATGGTGAGATGATGGTATTCTTTTCATTTCTCCTTTCCCATCGTATTTTGCCCCTTCATACTATGGAGTATATCCTTGGTTTTGGAGGGCAATTAGCCGATTTGCTGACGCAATTGATTCAAGAGATGAAGAAGGAGGAGCTGCTGGGGGACTACACAGAGGACCATGTCACCTATGAACTCAGTCAGCTTTGTGGTCAAGTTTATCTCTACAAGGGCTATATTTTACAAGATCAGTACAGATACCAGACAGAGAATCGCCATCCCTATTTGCTGATGGAACATGATTTTAGAGGAACTGCAGAGAGAATTTTTCATATTTTGCCTACCTTTCAACAGGGGACGGATTTGGATAAGAAAATTCTCTGGGAATGGCTCCAGTTGATAGAGTATATGGCAGAAAATGGTGGCCAACATATGAGGATTGGTTTAGATTTGACATCTGGTTTCCTTGTCTTTTCTAGGATGGCTGCCCTTTTGAAACGGTATTTGGAATACAATCGTTTCATTACTATTGAAGCCTATGACCCCAGTCGACATTATGATTTGTTAATTACCAACAACCCGATTCATAAGAAAGAACAGACTCCGGTTTATTATTTAAAAAATGATTTGGATATGGAGGATTTGGCGAAGATTCGTCAGATGCTCTTTGCTTAAAAGGCCTGAATTTTCAGGTCTTTTTTGTGAAATTCGCACAATCTCCTCACATTTTTTTAAAATTTTAAAAAAATTGATAAACAAGAAAGCGCTTTATTTTGTATACTAGTTACTGTAAAGAGGAACCCCCTCAAGATTTTATCAGGAGGACAGCACATGTCACAAGAAAAATACATCATGGCTATTGACCAAGGAACTACTAGTTCTCGTGCCATCATTTTTAACAAAAAAGGAGAAAAGGTCAGCTCTAGTCAAAAAGAGTTCACTCAGATTTTCCCTCAAGCAGGTTGGGTTGAGCACAATGCCAATGAAATTTGGAACTCTGTTCAGTCAGTTATCGCGGGTGCTTTCATCGAAAGTGGTGTGAAACCAAGTCAAATCGAGGCCATCGGGATTACCAACCAGCGTGAAACAACTGTCGTCTGGGATAAGAAAACAGGGCTCCCTATCTATAATGCGATCGTTTGGCAATCACGTCAAACTGCTCCCCTGGCTGAACAACTAAAAAGCCAAGGTTATGTGGAAAAATTCCATGAAAAGACTGGTTTGATTATCGATGCTTACTTCTCAGCTACCAAGGTTCGTTGGATATTGGACCATGTAGAAGGCGCTCAAGAGCGAGCAGAAAAAGGAGAATTACTCTTTGGTACTATCGATACTTGGTTAGTTTGGAAATTGACTGACGGTGCAGCTCACGTGACCGACTACTCAAATGCAGCCCGTACCATGCTCTATAACATCAAGGATCTTAAATGGGATGATGAGATTTTAGAAATCCTCAACATTCCGAAGGCTATGCTTCCAGAAGTTCGTTCTAACTCTGAAATCTATGGCAAGACTGCTCCATTCCATTTCTACGGTGGGGAAGTGCCAATTTCAGGTATGGCTGGGGACCAACAGGCAGCCCTCTTTGGACAGTTGGCCTTTGAACCAGGTATGGTTAAAAATACCTACGGAACTGGTTCTTTCATCATCATGAACACTGGTGAAGAGATGCAGTTGTCTGAAAACAACCTTTTGACAACGATTGGTTATGGAATCAACGGTAAGGTTTACTATGCCTTGGAAGGTTCTATCTTTATCGCAGGAAGTGCCATTCAGTGGCTTCGTGATGGACTTCGCATGGTTGAAAATTCACCAGAGTCTGAAAAATATGCTCTTAATTCTCACAACAATGACGAAGTTTATGTCGTACCTGCCTTTACAGGTCTAGGGGCTCCATACTGGAACCAAAACGCTCGAGGCTCTGTCTTTGGCTTAACTCGTGGAACAAGCAAAGAAGACTTTATCAAGGCAACCTTGCAATCTATCGCTTATCAAGTACGTGACATCATTGACACCATGCAAGTGGATGCGCAGACAGCGATCCAAGTCTTGAAGGTAGATGGTGGTGCAGCCATGAACAACTTCCTCATGCAGTTCCAAGCTGACATCTTGGGAATTGATATCGCACGCGCTAAAAACTTGGAAACAACTGCCCTCGGTGCAGCCTTCCTAGCTGGTTTGGCAGTGGGTTATTGGAAGGACTTGGATGAGTTGAAACTCTTGAACGAGACAGGAGAACTCTTTGAGCCATCGATGAACGAATCGCGCAAGGAACAACTCTACAAGGGCTGGAAGAAAGCTGTGAAAGCAACGCAAGTCTTTGCGGAAATCGACGACTAATACTGTTTCTTGATGCAATGATCAGCTTAAGAATGAAACGACTCAGTTAGAAAGTGTGTAAATATGGAATTTTCAAAGAAAACACGTGAATTGTCAATTAAAAAAATGCAGGAACGTACCTTGGATCTCTTGATTATTGGTGGGGGGATTACAGGAGCTGGTGTAGCCTTGCAGGCGGCAGCCAGTGGTCTTGACACTGGTTTGATTGAAATGCAGGACTTCGCAGAAGGAACATCTAGCCGTTCAACAAAATTGGTCCACGGAGGTCTGCGTTACCTCAAACAATTTGACGTGGAAGTGGTATCAGATACAGTTTCTGAGCGCGCGGTGGTTCAACAAATCGCTCCACACATTCCAAAACCAGATCCAATGCTCTTGCCTGTTTTTGATGAGGATGGAGCGACCTTTAGTCTCTTCCGTCTCAAAGTAGCCATGGACTTGTACGACCTTTTGGCAGGTGTTAACAATACGCCAGCTGCTAACAAGGTCTTGAGCAAGGAAGAAGTCTTGGAACGCCAGCCAAACTTGAAGAAAGAAGGCTTGGTAGGAGGTGGGGTTTATCTTGACTTCCGTAATAACGATGCGCGTCTCGTGATTGAAAACATCAAACGTGCCAACCAAGACGGTGCCCTCATTGCCAACCATGTTAAGGCAGAAGGCTTCCTCTTTGACGAAAGCGGCAAGATTACAGGTGTTGTAGCTCGTGATTTGTTGACAGACCAAGTCTTTGAAATCAAGGCTCGCCTAGTTATTAACACAACTGGACCTTGGAGCGACAAGGTACGCAATTTGTCTAATAAGGGAACGCAATTCTCACAAATGCGTCCAACTAAGGGAGTTCACTTGGTAGTGGACTCAAGCAAGATCAAGGTTTCACAGCCAGTTTACTTTGACACAGGTTTGGGAGATGGTCGTATGGTCTTCGTTCTCCCACGTGAAAACAAGACCTACTTTGGTACAACCGATACAGACTACACAGGCGATTTGGAACATCCAAAAGTGACGCAGGAAGATGTAGATTATCTACTAGGTATTGTCAACAACCGCTTCCCAGAAGCAAACATTACCGTTGCTGATATTGAAAGCAGCTGGGCTGGTCTTCGTCCATTGATCGCAGGCAATAGCGCTTCTGACTACAATGGTGGAAATAACGGAACCATTAGCGATGAAAGCTTCAATAGCTTGATTGCGACTGTCGAGGCATATCTATCGAAAGAAAAAACGCGTGAAGATGTTGAATCTGCTGTCAGCAAGCTTGAAAGCAGCACATCTGAGAAACATTTGGATCCATCTGCAGTTTCTCGTGGTTCGAGCTTGGATCGTGATGATAATGGTCTTTTAACCCTTGCTGGTGGTAAAATCACAGACTACCGTAAGATGGCTGAAGGAGCTATGGAGCGCGTGGTTGACATCCTCAAAGCCGAATTTGACCGTAGCTTTAAACTGATCAACTCTAAGACTTATCCTGTTTCAGGTGGAGAATTGAACCCAGCAAATGTGGACTCAGAAATCGAAGCCTTTGCTCAACTTGGAGTGTCACGTGGTTTGGATAGCAAGGAAGCCCAGTATCTCGCAAATCTTTACGGTTCAAATGCACCGAAAGTCTTTGCCCTTGCTCACAGCTTGGAACAAGCGCCAGGACTCAGCTTGGCAGATACCTTGTCCCTTCACTATGCAATGCGCAATGAGTTGGCTCTGAGCCCAGTTGACTTCCTCCTTCGTCGTACCAACCACATGCTCTTTATGCGTGATAGTTTGGATAGCATCGTTGAGCCAGTTCTGGATGAAATGGGACGATTCTATGATTGGACCGAAGAAGAAAAAGCAGCCTACCGTGCGGATGTTGAAGCAGCTCTTGCTCAAAACGATTTGACAGAACTAAAAAATTAAAAAAGGAAAAGAGGTGGAGGGCAGCATTCCTTGTCGCCCACCCCTTCTTTTAAATGGAGACAAAGATATGATGAAAGAATTATTTGGAGAATTTTTGGGGACCTTAATCCTCATCCTCCTAGGAAATGGAGTTGTAGCAGGTGTGGTTCTTCCCAAAACCAAGAGCAACAATTCAGGATGGATTGTGATTACTATGGGATGGGGAATTGCTGTAGCCGTTGCAGCCTTTGTATCTGGCACGCTTAGTCCAGCCCACCTAAATCCAGCTGTGACGTTTGCTATGGCCTTAAAAGGAACGCTCTCTTGGGCTTCTGTTTTCCCTTATATCCTAGCCCAATTCGCAGGAGCGATGGTGGCTCAGATTTTGGTTTGGTTGCAATTCAAACCGCATTATGAGGCAGAAGAAAATGCAGACAATATCCTAGCAACCTTCAGTACTGGACCAGCAATCAAGAACACAGTATCGAACTTGATCAGCGAAATCCTTGGAACTTTTGTTTTGCTCTTGACAATCTTTGCCTTGGGACTCTATGACCTTCAAGCTGGTTTAGGGACCTTTGCAGTGGGGACCTTGATTGTCGGTATCGGTCTTTCACTAGGTGGGACAACGGGTTATGCCTTGAACCCAGCTCGTGACCTTGGACCTCGTATCATGCACAGCATCTTGCCAATTCCAAACAAGGGAGACGGGGACTGGTCTTATGCTTGGATTCCTGTTGTAGGACCTATTGTTGGTGCGGCCCTAGCAGTTCTCGTATTTTCACTTTTCTAAGATAAAAGAGTGATTGGCAACAGAGTTTGAGATGAAAATCTCAGGCTCTTTTTTGATGGGCAAAACATTAATATTTTAACTTATCTTAAAATAAGCTAAAACCAATTTTTAAGTTATGGTAAACAGTTGAAAAAAAGGTTGATAAAGTGGTAAAATGTTAGGAAGATAAGATGCTAACAATACATACTGATAGCTAATAGAAATAATATATTAATGGATAGCTTATGAAAAAACAACGAAATTTACATGTATTCTTAGGCCGGACGGCTCTATATTTTGTAATCTTACTTGGTTTGCTTTATTTTTTTAGTTACCTTGGTCAGAGCCAAGGCACCTTTATTTATAATGAGTTCTAGTTTAAAGGAGAAGAGGAACAGTGTCTAATAAACCGATAAAAGATATGATTGAAACGATTGAGCACTTTGCTCAAACGCAACCAACATATCCTGTCTACAATGTTTTAGGTCAAGAGCATACTTATGGTGATCTGAAGGCTGATTCAGATAGTTTAGCTGCAGCTATCGACCAACTAGGCTTGCCTGAGAAATCTCCAGTCGTCGTTTTTGGTGGTCAGGAATATGAGATGTTGGCTACCTTTGTAGCGCTAACTAAGTCAGGTCATGCCTATATCCCAATTGATAGCCATTCGGCCTTGGAAAGAGTTTCTGCTATCGTAGAAGTTGCAAAGCCAAGCTTGATTATTACTATCTCAGATTTTCCATTAGAGCAAACTAGCACACCGATGCTGAATTTAAAGCAAGTCCATGAAGCTTTTGCTCAAGCTTCCAGCTACGAGATGACCCATCCAGTCAAGGGAGATGACAACTACTACATCATCTTTACTTCTGGTACGACTGGTAAGCCTAAGGGAGTGCAGATCTCCCATGATAATCTCCTCAGCTTTACCAACTGGATGATTACAGATAAGGAATTTGCGACGCCAAGTCGTCCGCAAATGCTGGCTCAGCCCCCTTATTCTTTTGACCTATCTGTCATGTATTGGGCGCCAACCTTGGCACTGGGTGGCACGCTTTTCGCTCTTCCTTCAGCCATTACTCAGGACTTTAAGCAACTCTTTGCGATCATCTTTGCATTGCCAATCGCTATCTGGACCTCAACGCCTTCTTTTGCAGATATGGCCATGTTGTCAGAAGACTTTAACAGCGAGAAAATGCCTGGCATCACGCATTTCTACTTTGATGGTGAAGAATTGACGGTCAAAACTGCTCAAAAACTGCGCGAGCGATTCCCAGATGCTCGTATTATCAATGCCTATGGTCCAACAGAAGCGACAGTAGCTTTGTCAGCAGTTGCCGTCACTGATGAGATGTTGACGACTCTCAAACGCCTGCCAATCGGCTATACCAAGGCCGATTCTCCGACCTTTATCATTGATGAGGAAGGTAAGAAAGTTCCAAATGGTGAGCAAGGAGAAATCATTGTTTCAGGGCCAGCTGTTTCAAAAGGCTATATGAATAATCCTGAAAAAACGGCAGAAGCTTTCTTTGAGTTCGAAGGTCTTCCAGCCTACCACACAGGGGATGTAGGAACCATGACAGATGAGGGATTGCTTCTCTATGGTGGACGCATGGATTTCCAGATTAAGTTTAATGGTTATCGCATTGAGCTGGAAGATGTCTCTCAAAACCTCAACAAGTCTCGCTTTATCGAGTCGGCTGTTGCTGTCCCACGTTATAACAAGGACCACAAGGTACAAAATCTACTGGCCTATGTCATCCTAAAAGACGGTGTCCGTCAGCAGTTTGAGCGTGATATCGATATTACCAAGGCTATCAAGGAAGACCTAGCAGATATCATGATGTCCTATATGATGCCGTCTAAGTTTCTTTATCGAGATAGTTTACCACTAACGCCTAATGGTAAAATTGACATCAAGGGCTTGATCAATGAGGTAAACAGCCAATGATGGAGCTTTATAAACAGCTACCTCATTTGGAACCTTATGGTGATCTTCAGTACTTTTTATACGTAATTGCTGCGACTTTACCTATCTTTATTGGTCTTTTTTTCAAGAAACGTTTTGCCTTGTACGAGGTGTTTGTTAGTCTCTTCTTTATCCTCACCATGTTGGTCGGTGGAAAGACGAATCAAATAAGCGCTTTGATCCTTTATGTTATCTGGCAAGTACTTCTTGTATCTTTCTACAAAAGGTACAGGAAACAACGGGATAGTAAATGGATATTTTACCTGGTTAGCTTTCTATCCCTATTGCCAATCGTCTTTGTGAAAGTATCTCCTGCTATTCATGGACCTCAATCTTTGTTTGGATTTTTAGGGATTTCTTACTTGACCTTTCGTGCAGTTGGGGTTATCGTTGAGTTGAGAGACGGTGTCATCAAGGAATTAACGATTTGGCAATTCTTACGTTTTCTTCTCTTTATGCCGACTTTCTCAAGTGGTCCTATTGATCGTTTCAAACGCTTCAATGAAAATTACGAGACCATTCCTGAACGGGATGAGTTGATGGACATGCTAGAAGAGGCTGTCAAATATATCATGCTTGGCTTCCTCTACAAGTTTATCTTGGCTCACATTTTAGGAGAGACATTATTGCCTCCGCTGAAAAATTTGGCCTTGCAGACAGGTGGTTTCTTTAACCTCTACGCTTTAGCGGTCATGTACACCTTTGGTCTGGAGCTCTTTTTTGACTTTGCGGGCTACTCTATGTTTGCCTTAGCCATTTCAAACTTGATGGGTATTCATAGTCCTATCAACTTTAACAAGCCCTTTTTGTCAAGGGATTTAAAAGAGTTTTGGAATCGCTGGCACATGAGTCTGTCTTTCTGGTTCCGTGACTTTGTCTTTATGCGGATGGTCATGGTGTTGACCAGAAAGAAGGTCTTTAAAAATCGCAATGTCACTTCAAGTGTAGCCTATATTCTCAATATGCTGATTATGGGATTTTGGCATGGTGTGACCTGGTACTACATCGCCTATGGACTTTTTCATGGGATTGGGCTGGTCATCAATGATGCTTGGGTTCGTAAGAAAAAAGCGCTCAATAAAGAACGGAAAAAAGCTGGAAAGGGTTCCTTACCTGAGAATCGCTGGATTCAGTTGCTTGGCATGGTTGTCACCTTCCATGTCGTGATGGTTTCATTCTTAATCTTTTCTGGATTTTTGAATGATTTATGGTTTAAAAAATAAAAGGATATAAAAAATGGATATCAAATCAGAAGTTATTGAAATTATTGATGAGTTGTTTATGGAAGATGTTTCTGACATGATGGATGAAGATCTTTTTGATGCCGGTGTCTTGGATAGCATGGGAACGGTTGAATTGATTGTGGAGATTGAAAACCGTTTTGACATTCGTGTTCCAGTGAAAAATCGTAGAAGGTATTACGGAGTTGAAGAATGCTTAAACGCTTGTGGCTGATCTTCGGGCCTATCTTCATTGCTGGATTTTTGGTTCTTCTACTCATCTTTTTTTATCCAGGTACAACAAGCCATAATCTGACGGAGGAGAAATACTCGGCGGCTTCTGTTAGTGCAGAGAGTTTTAAAGAGCGAAGCCAAAAAGTAAGGGCTCTTACGGATCCAAATATGCGTTTTATTCCTTTTCTAGGGTCCAGTGAATGGATTCGATTTGATAGTGTCCATCCAGCTGTTTTAGCAGAAAAATACCATCGTCCCTATCGTCCTTACTTTCTAGGTCAAGCAGGAGCAGCCTCTCTCAATCAATATTTTGGTCTACAGCAAATTTTGCCAGAAATAGAGAATAAGCAGGCTGTATTTGTGATTTCGCCTCAGTGGTTTACGGAGACAGATTATGAACCCGCAGCGTTTCAGAGATTTTTTAACAGTGACCAATTAACAGCTTTTTTGGGAAATCAATCTGGTGACATTGCTGCAAAGCATGCGGCTATTCGATTGTTAAAGCAGAATCCTAATGTTGCATTGAAAGGCATTGTTCAAAAACTGTCAAAGGGTGAAGAATTATCAGATGTTGATCAGGTTGCTATTGATATTTTTGCGCGATTCAACGAAAAACAATCCGCTCTCTTTGGACAATTCTCCATTCGAGGACAACTCAAGTACAAGGAACACGTGGAGAACTATTTAAAAGATCTTCCGGATCAATTTTCTTATGATGAGTTAGAAAAAATTGTTCGTAAGGACGCAGAAGCAAATACGACCAATAACGATATGGGGATGGAAAATCATTTCTATACGAGAGAGATTCAAAAGGATTTAAAAAAATGGGAAGGGTATCAAAAAAATTACAACTTCCTCAAGTCCTCTGAATACAATGATTTGCAGCTGGTCCTCAATCAATTTGCTAAGTCGAATGTCAATGTGCTCTTTGTCATTCAGCCGGTTAACAAGAAGTGGATGGAGTACACAGGGCTCAGCGAAGAGATGTATCAACATGCAGTGGAGAAAATTCGTTACCAATTAGAAAGTCAGGGTTTTACCAATATTGCTGATTTTTCAAAAAATGGAGGGGACCCTTATTTTGTTAAGGACACCATTCATCTAGGATGGTTAGGTTGGCTGGCTTTTGATAAGGTTGTCAATCCTTTCTTGACGGATCCGAAACCAGCTCCAGACTACAAGATGAATGACCGCTTCTTTAGCAAGGACTGGGCGACCTATGATGGGAACATCAAAGATTTCAAATAAAATGGTCTAAAGGTTTGGGATTTAAACCCAAGCTTTTTTGTTTAAATGGCGAATATTTAAGATGAAAATAGGTCAAAAGTTTCAAAATTTTTAGAAATAGCGTATAATATAAAAGAGAAAAAGAAAAGAAAGGGATTTTAAAATGAACAAACGTTCTTTGTTACCTGTCTTATCGACAGCCCTGTTAGCTCCAGCCTTCTTAGCTGGACAAGTCTATGCTGAAGAAGCAACAACTCCTGCAGAAAGTTCAGCTGTTGTAGCGACTCCAGCTACGTCGGCGACTCCAGCTCCTGTTGAGAGCCCTGCGGTACCGGAAACTTCGGCAACTTCAGAAGCGGTTGTACCTGCAGAAACTCCGTCAGCTCCTGCTGAATCTACCAAAAGCGAAGAAAAGGACACCGTTATCTTACACACCAATGATGTCCATGGTCGTATTGTAGAGGAAAAGGGAGTAATTGGAGATGCCAAGTTAGCGACTGTCATTGAACAGGAGCGTGCGAAGTCAAATCAAAATACTCTGGTAGTTGATGCGGGAGACGCTTTTCAAGGTTTACCGATTTCCAACTCTACTAAGGGTGAAGCGCGTGCTGAAATTCTTAATCAGATGCAGTATGATGCCATGGCAGTAGGAAACCATGAGTTTGACTTTGGTCTTGATGAAGTTAAAAAATACAAGGAAATCTTGAAATTCCCATTACTTAGCTCAAATACCTATGTCAATGGAGCTCGTCTTTTTGAAGCTTCTACAATCGTTGATAAAGATAAGACTGTGGAAGGTGATGAATTTGTTGTAATCGGCGTGACAACACCTGAAACAGCAACCAAAACTCACCCTAAAAATGTCAAAGGGGTAACTTTTACAGATCCAATCTCTGAAGTCAATAAGGTCATCGAAGAAGTTCAAGCCAAGGCTCGTGCAGAAGGTAAGGACTACAAACACTATGTTGTGCTCGCTCACTTGGGTGTAGATACCACAACCCCAGTCGAATGGCGTGGTTCAACTTTGGCAGAAGCCTTGTCTAAAAATCCTCGTTTGAAAGGGAAACGCGTAACAGTAATCGACGGTCACTCTCATACAGTAGAATCAACGACCTATGGAGACAATGTTACCTATAACCAAACAGGGAGTTACCTTCATAATGTAGGGAAAATCACCTACAAATCACGTCAGCTTTTGGGCAATCCAACTCAGATTCCAGCTGCTGATGCTAAAAAATTACCAGCCAATCCAACAGTTGAAAAACTAGTCAAAGACATTAAACAAAAATACGATGCTGAAAATGCTGTTGAAGTCGTTTCAAACAGCCCTGTAGAACTCAACGGAGATCGTGAAAATGTTCGAGTTCGTGAAACTAACCTCGGAAACGTCGTAGCGGACTCGCTCTATCAGTATGGTCAAACAGGATTTAGCCATCCGACAGACATCGCTGTGACAAATGGTGGTGGCTTGCGTGAAACCATTGCAAAAGGCAAACCAATTACTAAAGGAAATGTCATTGCCGTTCTTCCGTTTGGAAATACCATCTCACAAATCCAAGTGACTGGGCAACAAGTCTTGGATATGTTTGAAAAGTCACTCGGATCTATCTTGCAGGTCGATAAAGATGGCAAGAAGGTCTTGGATGAGAACGGACAACCATTGTTAGAACCAAGTGGTGGTTTCTTGCAAGTTTCAGGTGTGAAGGTCTACTATGATACCAACCTACCATCAGGTAAACGTGTCTTGGCCATCCAGGTCAAAAACCGCACGACTGGTCGTTATGATCTTCTAGACCTTGCAAAAACTTACTATCTTGCAACCAATGATTTCCTAGCTGCAGGTGGTGATGGTTACACTATGTTAGGTGGTGCGCGAGAAGAAGGTCCTTCTATGGATGCAGCCTTTGAAGAGTATCTTAAAACCGCTGATTTGACCCAGTATGAAAAGATCAATCCGAACTCACGGACGATTTCTGTGGATTCTACAACTTTTAGTCTACCAGTAGAAACGCCTCAAACGAATGCGGCTGCTAACGATGCGACTACAAATGTACCACTTACTTATGAGGTGGCAGGTCAATTTAGCAAGAAGGCGGTTGTCTCAGAAAAAGCTCTCCCAAATACAGGAAGTGAACAATCCATCTTCTTGCTCTTGATGGGAATGGTAGCTGGTCTGGCAGGTATCTTATCGAGCCGAAAACCAAAGCAAAAATAGGTTAAATTTCATATCTAGAAGAGTCTAGGGAAACGTTTTTACGCCTTTTTCCCTTGACTCTTTTTTGGTTTATGATATAATTAACCAGTAAAGAATCGGTGGCTATCTATGTTTTTTTACGAAAAAGATAGCTAGGGAAGGAGTAACACATGAGACAGCTTGCGCAGGAAATCGATAACTTTTTAAACGAGGTGATCTTGAGATCTGAGAACCAGCATGAAATTCTAATCGGGCATTGCACGAGTGACGTTGCCTTGACCAATACTCAGGAACACATCCTCATGCTCTTGTCAGAAGAATCCCTAACCAACTCGGAGTTGGCCCGTCGCCTTAATGTCAGTCAGGCGGCAGTGACCAAGGCTATCAAATCTTTGGTCAAAGAGGGTATGTTAGAGACATCCAGAGATCCCAAAGATGCGCGTGTGATTTTTTATCAACTGACAGAGCTGGCTCGACCAGTGGCAGAGGAACACCACCATCATCATGAACACACGCTCTTAGCCTATGAACAAGTGGCAAGTCAGTTTACTCCAAATGAACAAGAAGTTATCCAGCGGTTTTTAACTGCTTTAGTAGGAGAAATCAAATAATGCGGTATATTACAGTAGAGGACTTGTCTTTCTATTATGATAAGGAACCTGTCCTCGAACATATCAACTACAGTGTTGATAGTGGGGAGTTTGTCACCCTGACTGGTGAAAATGGAGCTGCCAAGACGACGCTGATTAAGGCAAGTCTAGGCATCTTGCAACCAAGATTTGGTAAGGTAACCATCTCAAAGACAAACACTCATGGGAAAAAGCTTAGGATCGCTTATCTTCCCCAGCAGATTGCCAGTTTTAATGCTGGTTTTCCAAGTACGGTTTATGAATTTGTCAAGTCGGGTCGTTATCCGCGAAAGGGCTGGTTCCGTCGTTTGAATGCCCATGATGAGGAGCATATCAAGGCTAGTCTAGACTCGGTTGGTATGTGGGAACACCGTGACAAACGAATTGGGTCCCTCTCGGGAGGGCAAAAGCAACGAGCAGTGATTGCTCGGATGTTTGCTTCTGACCCAGATATCTTCGTCTTGGATGAGCCGACGACAGGGATGGATGCAGGAAGCAAAAATGAATTTTACGAACTCATGCACCATAGTGCTCATCATCATGGCAAGGCTGTTTTGATGATTACCCATGACCCTGAGGAAGTCAAGGACTATGCGGATCGCAATATCCATCTGGTTCGTAACCAAGATTCGCCATGGCGTTGTTTTAACGTTCACGAAAGCGACCAGGAGGTGGACCATGCTTAGTTTGTTATCTTATGACTTCATGCAGCGTGCCTTCTTGGCGGTCATTGCCATGAGTCTCTTTTCTCCAGTTCTTGGGACCTTCCTTATCTTACGTCGTCAGAGTCTCATGAGTGATACCCTCAGTCACGTTTCTCTGTCAGGGGTAGCCTTTGGTCTGGTTTTGGGAATTTCTCCAACTATTTCAACCATTGCTATTGTCTTGATCGCAGCGGTCTTTCTAGAGTATCTCCGGACAGTCTATAAGAACTTTATGGAAATCGGGACAGCCATCCTCATGTCAACAGGACTTGCAGTGTCTCTGATTGTCATGAGTAAGGGGAAAAGTTCGAGTTCCATGAGTTTGGACCAATATCTCTTTGGTTCGATTGTAACCATTAGCCAGGAGCAGGTGCTATTCCTCTTTGCCATTGCGGCGGTCGTTTTACTCTTGACTTTCTTATTCTTGCGACCAATGTATATCCTGACCTTTGATGAGGACACGGCTTTTGTAGATGGCTTGCCAGTTCGTACCATGTCTATCCTCTTTAACATGGTGACAGGGGTGGCCATTGCCCTTATGATTCCAGCTGCAGGAGCCCTTTTGGTGTCGACCATTATGGTCTTGCCGGCTAGCATTGCCCTTCGTCTGGGGAAAAACTTTAAATCCGTTATGTTACTAGCCAGCGCTATTGGCTTTTTGGGAATGGTGGCAGGTCTCTATATTTCCTACTATGCAGAAACCCCTGCCAGTGCTAGTATCACCATTATCTTTGTAGCTGTCTTTTTGTTAGTCAGTCTACTGAAACGTTTTATCAAATAGGAGAATGAAATGAAAAAACTGAGCTTACTACTAGCTAGTCTATGTGCCCTGTTTTTAGTGGCTTGTTCCAATCAAAAACAGGCAGATGGGAAGCTAAATATCGTGACAACCTTTTACCCTGTCTACGAATTTACCAAACAAGTCGCAGGAGATACTGCTAATGTAGAACTCCTCATCGGTGCTGGTACAGAACCCCATGAGTATGAACCGTCTGCCAAGGCAGTTGCCAAAATCCAAGATGCAGATACCTTTGTCTATGAAAATGAAAACATGGAAACTTGGGTTCCAAAATTGCTAGAATCCTTGGATAAGAAAAAGGTGAAAACTATCAAGGCGACAGGTGATATGCTGCTCCTACCAGGAGGTGAGGAAGAAGAGGAAGGGCATGATCATGGCGGCGAGGGTCACCATCACGACTACGATCCTCATGTTTGGCTTTCACCAGCACGCGCCATCAAACTGGTAGAGCATATCCGTGACAGCTTGTCAGCAGATTATCCTGATAAAAAAGAGACTTTTGAAAAGAACGCTGCTGCCTATATCGAAAAATTGCAAGTCTTGGACAAGGCCTACACAGATGGCTTGTCTCAAGCTAAACAAAAGAGCTTTGTGACCCAGCACGCTGCCTTTAACTACCTTGCCTTGGACTATGGTCTCAAGCAAGTATCCATCTCAGGTCTATCACCAGATGCAGAGCCATCAGCAGCACGTTTGGCAGAATTAACAGAGTATATTAAGAAAAACAAGATTTCTTATATCTACTTTGAAGAAAATGCCTCACAAGCCCTCGCCAATACACTTTCAAAAGAAACAGGTGTCAAACTAGACGTGCTCAATCCGCTAGAAAGTCTAACAGAAGAAGCAACCAAGGATGGTGAGGACTATATCTCTGTGATGGAGAAAAACCTCAAGGCTTTGAAACAAACAACGGACCAAGAAGGACCAGAAATCGAGCCAGAGAAGGAAGAAAACACTAAGACAGTTCACAACGGTTACTTTGAGGATGCAGATGTCAAAGATCGTACCTTGAGTGACTATGTTGGCAACTGGCAGTCAGTTTATCCTTTCCTTGAAGATGGGACCTTTGATCAAGTCTTTGACTACAAGGCTAAGTTGACTGGTAAGATGACCAAGGATGAGTACAAGGCTTACTATAGAAAAGGCTATCAGACAGATGTGACTAAGATCAACATCACGGACAACACTATGGAATTTGTTCAAGGTGGCCAAAGCAAGAAATTCACCTACAAGTATGTCGGCAAGAAAATCTTGACATATAAGAAAGGCAACCGTGGTGTGCGCTTCCTCTTTGAAGCGACAGATGCGGACGCTGGACAATTCAAGTATGTTCAGTTTAGTGACCACAATATCGCCCCAGTTAAGGCAGGACATTTCCATATCTTCTTTGGAGGTACTAGCCAAGAAGCCCTCTTTGAAGAGATGGATAACTGGCCAACCTACTACCCAGATAACCTATCTGGCCAAGAAATCGCTCAAGAAATGTTGGCGCATTGATGCAAGAGAGAATCCCGCAAATCTGCGGGATTTTTTGCTAGAAACGATTAGGTTGTTAGGTATTATAGTACCACAGTTGTGCTGTTCACAATGTGATAAGGCAGTCATTTTCTACTGGCTGCTTCTCACTAGCTGGCGAATGCAAAAGCTACGATTGTACAAATTATAGAATCTTTTCAGGGGATTTAGGAAGGGATCTTAGTCATATTGACGTTGCTATCGCTTTTTGTTATAGTCAAAGAGAGAGCGGTCTGGAACACTAGTTTATTCACAGTCTGTGGATAAGTCTTGGAGGAAATGACATACAACTCAGGGTGTTGAAGTATCCTGAAAATAGTTCCGTATATTAGTGACTTTCTAGAAAGCTAGTAGAAACCCTAGTACAGAACTATTTGACAAAGGTATGTTTAAGGTGACAGGTGAGCTAGAGACTGAAAAAACTAGTTTTTAGGAATGTTTTCTTATCCACAAGTTGTGGATAACTTTGTGAACAAGAGAAAGAGATACGAGATGATGACGAACATAAAACCACATGGACCATTACCAAGCCAGGCCCAGCTGGATTATTTAGAGGATGAACTAGCTGCCTTTATCCATTTTGGTCCCAATACCTTTTATGACCAAGAATGGGGAAGTGGGCAAGAGGATCCCAAGCGTTTTAACCCGACCAAGTTGGATGCGCGTGAATGGATTCGAGTGCTCAAAGAAACGGGTTTTAAAAAGCTGATTTTGGTGGTCAAGCACCACGATGGTTTTGTGCTCTATCCGTCAGCCCATACAGATTATTCGGTCAAGGCTAGCCCTTGGAGGAAAGGAGCGGGGGACTTGCTCCTTGAAGTTTCCCAGGCTGCAACTGAGTTTGACATGGATATGGGAGTGTATTTGTCTCCTTGGGATGCTCACAGTCCCCTCTATCACGTGGACCGAGAAGCGGATTACAATGCCTACTATCTGGCTCAATTGAAGGAAATCTTGTCAAATCCTGCTTATGGCAATGCTGGGAAGTTCACTGAGGTGTGGATGGATGGTGCTCGAGGCGAAGGGGCCCAGAAGGTCAACTATGAGTTTGAGACTTGGTTTGAAACCATTCGTGACTTGCAAGGCGATTGTTTGATTTTCTCAACTGAAGGGACCAGTATCCGCTGGATTGGAAATGAACGAGGCTATGCAGGGGATCCCTTGTGGCAAAAGGTCAAACCAGACCAGTTAGGAACAGAGGCGGAATTAGATTATCTACAGCACGGAGACCCCTTTGGGACGCTATTTTCAATCGGTGAGGCAGATGTTTCTCTTCGGCCGGGCTGGTTTTACCATGAGGATCAGGACCCCAAGTCTCTCGAGGAATTGGTCGAAATCTACTTTCACTCGGTGGGTCGGGGTACACCTCTCTTACTCAATATTCCGCCAAACCAAGATGGACTCTTTGACGAAAAGGATATCCGGCGACTGTATGAATTTGCTGCCTACCGTGACACACTCTATAGGGAAGATTTAGCTCTGGGAGCCAAGGTATCTGGACTTGCTCTATCACCAGACTTTGCCTGTCATCATCTGACAGATGGACTGGAAACTAGTTCATGGGCAAGTGATTCAGAGTTGCCAATCCAATTAGAGCTCGATTTAGGATCACCTAAAACATTTGATGTGATTGAGTTAAGAGAAGATTTGAAGTTGGGGCAACGCATCGCTGCTTTTCATGTTCAGGTAGAGTTGGATGGTGTCTGGCAGGAGTTTGGGTCTGGTTATACTGTTGGCTACAAACGTCTCTTACGAGGATCAGTCGTTGAGGCGCAGAAGATACGCGTGACCATTACAGAGGCACAGGCTTTGCCTTTGTTGACCAAGATTTCACTCTATAAAACACCTAGCTTGTCAAAAAAAGAAGCTGTTCAGCAACTAGAGTTTTCAGAAAAAAGTCTAGTTGTGATTAAGGGAGAAAATGTCCACTTTACAGTTAAGCGAAGAGAATCTAGCAGTCCTTTAGAAGCTAAGATTTCGATTCAACCAGGGACGGGTGTGCATGGTGTCGCTTATCGGGACGAGATTCAAGTCCTTACGTTTCAAGCTGGTGAGACTGAAAGAAGGCTAACGCTACCAACCTTGTATTTTGCAAGAGATAAAAGCTTAGATTTTTATCTGAATTTGACAGTAGATGGTCAGCTGGTTGACCAGCTTCAGGTCCAAGTTTCATAAAAGAAGAACCTTTGCGCGATGCAAAGGTTCTTTTGGTTATGAGTGATTTGGTAGCCAGCTGAGGGTGAAGGTCAGTTGCTCAGCTTTCAAGAGGTCTTGGTGTTGAATGCCAGATACTATGGTCTTGTCCAATCGACATTCTTTGACAAAGTTGAAGTGGCTGTGGTTTTGCTCGGCATGGATATCCAGCCATTTATTTTCCTTAGCTAGGTGGATACGGAGGTGGTCAAAGAGAGGAATTCCGAGATCGTAACTTGGTTTGCCTGGACAGGTCGGGTAGAATCCAAGAGCTGACCAGATATACCAAGCAGAGAGACTGCCATTGTCCTCATCGCCAGGATAGGCTTGCCAGCTGGGGTGAAAGGCTTTTTGACGCAAGGTCTTGATGAGAAGGGCAGTGTAGTCTGGATAGTTGCTGTAGCGAAAGAGATATGGAATGTGGAAGCTAGGCTGGTTAGAGATGGCGACTTGTCCAAAGGGAGCTGTTGCCATCTCGCTCATTTCATGAATCTCGTAACCATAGCCAGTCGTTTCAAAGAGAGGAGCATCCTGACAGGCTTTCAAAAGGTAGTGGCTAAAGGTTTCTTTTCCACCCATCAGTTGGATTAAGCCAGGGATGTCGTGTAGAACGCCCAAAGTCGCTTGAATGGCAGAACATTCGGCGTAGTCTCGTCCCCAACTGTAAGGAGAGAAGTCAGGTCGGAAGTTGCCTTGACTGTCTCGCGCACGCATATAGCCTGTCTCAGAGTCAAAGAGATGACGGAAATTCTGCGATGCGACCTTATAAGTCTCAGCGATGTCATTCTGACCAAGCTTTTGGGCGCAGCTAGCGATACAAAAATCGCTATAGGCATAGTCTAGGGTGTGACTGACGCTTTCGTGATTGTCTGAGGATAGATAGCCCAGTTCTTGGTATTGGGCCAAACCGTGGCGACCGTTGATGCCAAGAGGATCAGACTCGGTGGCTGTCTCCAGCATGGCTTGGAGGAATTCTTCTTCCAAGTCGGGGGTTATGTCCTTGCAGGCGCTATCTGCGATAATGCCGTCTAAAAGAGTGCCAGGCATCATGCCACGCTCATCTGGAGCCAGCCATTTTGGCAGGAAACCAGTATCGCGGTAGCTATTGAGGAAACCTTCTAGAAAGCGGTGATAGTGTTCCGGTATGATAAGGGCAAAGAGGGGGAAGGTGGTGCGGAAGGTATCCCAGAAACCATTGTTGCTAAAGAGGACACCGGGCTTGACAGTACCAGTAGACAAATCCATGTGGATGGCCTGCCCTGACTCGTTCACCTCATAAAATGTCTGTGGGAAAAGGAAGAGTCTGTAGAGGCAGTGATCAAAAAAGGTTCGGTCGGCTTCCCCTGTCTCCACGATATCAAAACGGTGGAGGAGATTTTCCCAGTCTGCTTGGGCATTTGCTTTACAGCTATCAAAGTCCTTTTGAGGTAGATTAAGCAGCGCTTGAGAAGGCGATATGAAAGAAGTTGCTAGTTGAATCTCGGCTTGACTGCTTGCTAAGTCAATTCGCCAGTCTCCCTCTTCTTGTGTGATAGCAAGAATATCCGTATTCATTTGTAAAGCAGTAAACAGTATCAGCGGATTTTTGTTGGTCTCTGTTTTTCCCTCTTGACGCAGGGCAAGAGTCCGCTTATCTATTTGTTCTCCTGTCAGTTCATCTGCTGCGTGAAGATAGAGGGAGAGGGCTTTGCCTTGCTTTTGCTCCAAACGAATAGAAGCGCCATAGCAAGTCGGTGTAAGCTGGGTTTCAATCTGATAGCGCAGGGAGAAAATCTTCAGATAATGAGGTTGGAAAGAGGCCTTATCCCTATCATAGGAGGATTGACGGTGAAAGAGGCTGTTTCCACCCAGATGGCCTGTGACAGGTGTCAGAAGGAGCCAAGAGTAGTCGCCAATCCAAGGACTGGGCTGGTGGGTTAATCTAATCCCCTGAAAAATAGGTAGATGCGGATCGAAAAGCCAAGCTTCCTCCTGATCACTGGTCTGGGGCACAAAATAATTCATCCCGAAAGGGACGCCTGTGTAGGGCAGGGTATTTCCTCGAGAAAAGGCATGCTTGCTAGCAGTCCCAAAGCGGGTATCGATGGTTTCAAGTAGTGGTTTCATAGTCTTTCCTTTAGCTGTTTTTCTACATTATATCAGAAAAATGAGACCTTTAGATATGGGGTTCGAAAGTAAGCAATTTTGTAGAAAAATGACTATCATTTGTGTATGTATTTTCTGTCTCAAAAACTATATACTGAACATGAAACTTGTTTGAAAGAGGAAACTGCACGATGACTTATTCGAAAGAAATTGTTAGAGAATGGCTGGATGAAGTAGCAGAGCGGGCTAAGGACCATCCGGAGTGGGTGGATGTCTTTGAGCGTTGCTATACAGACACCTTGGACAATACGGTCGAGATCCTAGAAGATGGCTCAACCTTTGTATTGACTGGGGATATTCCTGCCATGTGGCTTCGGGATTCGACAGCCCAACTCAGACCCTACCTTCATGTGGCTAAAAGAGATCCTCTCTTGCGCCAGACCATTTCAGGTTTGGTCAAGCGTCAGATGACCTTGGTGCTCAAGGATCCGTATGCCAATTCCTTCAATATTGAGGAGAACTGGAAGGGCCACCACGAGACTGACCACACGGACCTTAATGGTTGGATCTGGGAACGCAAGTACGAGGTGGACTCGCTTTGCTATCCTTTGCAACTGGCTTATCTACTTTGGAAAGAGACTGGTGAGACCAGTCAGTTTGATGAGACTTTTGTCGCAGCAACCAAGGAAATTCTCCATCTTTGGACAGTGGAACAAGACCACAACAATTCACCTTATCGTTTTGTCCGTGATACAGACCGCAAGGAAGACACCTTGGTAAATGATGGATTTGGACCTGACTTTGCAGTGACAGGTATGACCTGGTCAGCTTTTCGTCCGAGTGATGACTGCTGTCAGTATAGCTATTTGATTCCGTCCAATATGTTTGCCGTAGTTGTCTTGGGGTATGTGCAAGAAATCTTTGCAGAACTGGATCTAGCTGATAGCCAAAACATCGTGGCAGACGCTAAACGCCTGCAAGCTGAAATCCAAGAAGGAATCGAAAACTACGCTTACACCACTAACAGCAAGGGTGAAAAGATTTACGCCTTTGAAGTGGATGGTTTAGGGAATGCTAGCATCATGGATGACCCAAACGTACCAAGTTTGTTGGCTGCGCCTTATCTGGGCTACTGCGACATTGACGATGAGGTTTACCAAGCAACTCGTCGGACCATTCTGAGCCCTGAAAATCCATACTTCTACCAAGGAGAATACGCTAGCGGTCTCGGAAGTTCTCATACCTTCTATCGCTATATCTGGCCAATCGCCCTTTCTATCCAAGGTTTGACAACAAGAGATAAGGCGGAGAAGAAATTCTTGCTCGATCAGCTGGTTGCCTGCGATGGTGGAACAGGTGTTATGCACGAAAGCTTCCACGTGGATGACCCAACGCTCTACTCTCGTGAATGGTTCTCTTGGGCCAACATGATGTTCTGTGAATTAGTCTTGGATTACCTGGATATTCGCTAGTCAGTTCTTTAGTTAGATAGAAATAAAAATTTAAATTTAGAATGAGGTTTTACTTCATGGAAAATGTTGTTGTACATATTATCTCACATAGTCACTGGGACCGTGAGTGGTACTTACCTTTTGAAAGCCACCGTATGCAGTTGGTGGAATTATTTGATAATCTTTTTGACCTTTTTGAAAATGACCCTGAGTTCAAGAGTTTCCACTTGGATGGCCAAACCATTGTCCTTGATGACTATTTGGAAATTCGCCCTGAAAATCGCGACAAAGTCCAACGTTACATCGACGAAGGCAAACTCAAAATTGGTCCCTTTTACATCTTGCAGGATGATTACTTGATTTCAAGTGAAGCCAATGTTCGCAATACCTTGATTGGTCAAGCAGAATGTGCAAAATGGGGCAAATCAACCCAGATTGGTTACTTCCCAGATACCTTTGGAAATATGGGGCAAGCTCCCCAAATCCTTCAAAAATCAGGTATTCACGTGGCAGCTTTTGGGCGTGGTGTGAAGCCGATTGGATTTGACAACCAAGTCCTCGAAGATGAGCAGTTTACTTCCCAATTTTCAGAAATGTACTGGCAGGGTGCGGACGGAAGTCGTGTCCTCGGTATCCTCTTTGCCAACTGGTATAGTAATGGGAATGAAATCCCAGTTGATAAGGATGAGGCCCTGACTTTCTGGAGACAAAAATTGTCAGACGTACGTGACTATGCTTCGACCAACCAATGGTTGATGATGAACGGCTGTGACCACCAGCCTGTACAGCGAAATCTGAGCGAAGCCATTCGTGTGGCAAATGAACTCTTCCCAGATGTAACCTTTGTGCATAGTTCCTTTGATGACTATGTCCATGCAGTAGAAAGTGCCCTACCGGAGCAGTTATCTACGGTTACAGGTGAGTTGACGAGTCAAGAAACAGATGGTTGGTACACGCTTGCCAACACTTCCTCATCACGGATTTACCTTAAACAAGCCTTCCAAGAAAATAGTAACCTGCTAGAACAAGTGGTGGAGCCATTAACTGTCATCACTGGTGGGCACAACCATAAGGACCAGTTGACCTATGCTTGGAAAGTTCTTCTACAAAATGCGCCACATGACAGTATCTGTGGCTGTAGCGTGGACGAGGTTCACCGTGAGATGGAGACACGTTTTGCCAAGGTCAACCAAGTCGGAAACTTTGTGAAAACTAACCTTCTCAACGAGTGGAAGGGTAAAATCGCAACCCATGAAGCCCAAAGCGACCATCTCTTTACGGTTATCAATACAGGCTTGCATGATAAGGTTGATACGGTCAGCACAGTGATTGATGTGGCGACTTGTGATTTCAAAGAATTGCACCCAACAGAAGGCTATAAGAAGATGGCAGCCTTGACCTTGCCAAGCTACCGTGTTGAAGACTTGGAAGGACATGCTGTAGAAGCGAAAATCGAAGATTTGGGAGCTAATTTTGAGTATGATTTACCAAAAGACAAGTTCCGTCAGGCTCGTATTGCTCGACAAGTGCGCGTGACAGTCCCTGTTCATCTAGCACCTCTCTCTTGGACAACCTTCCAATTGCTTGAAGGAGAACAAGAACACCGTGACGGTATTTACCAAAATGGAGTGATTGATACGCCATTTGTAACGGTCAGTGTGGATGAAAACATCACGGTCTACGACAAGACAACTCATGAAGCTTATGAAGATGTTATTCGCTTTGAAGACCGTGGTGACATTGGAAATGAGTACATCTACTTCCAACCAAAAGGAACAGAGCCTATCTACGCAGAACTCAAAGGCTATGAGGTCTTGGAAAATACAGCACGTTTTGCCAAGATTTTGCTCAAGCATGAATTGACAATTCCAGTAAGTGCAGACGAAAAACTGGATGCGGAACAAAGAGGCATCATCGAGTTTATGACGCGTGAAGCTGGGCGCTCAGAAGAATTGACAAGCGTTCTTCTTGAAACAGAGATGACCGTCTTTGTTGACAATCCACAAATTCGTTTCAAGACTCGCTTTACTAACACAGCCAAGGACCACCGTATCCGTCTCTTGGTCAAGACTCATAACACACGTCCAAGCAATGACTCTGAAAGCATCTATGAGGTGGTGACACGACCAAATAAACCAGCTGCTTCTTGGGAAAATCCTGAAAATCCTCAACACCAACAAGCCTTTGTCAGTCTGTATGATGATGAAAAAGGGGTGACAGTGGCTAATAAAGGATTGCACGAGTATGAAATCCTTGGAGACGACACCATTGCAGTGACCATTTTGCGTGCATCAGGTGAGTTAGGTGACTGGGGTTACTTCCCAACACCAGAAGCTCAGTGCTTGCGTGAGTTTGAAGTTGAGTTTACACTTGAATGCCACCAAGCAGGGGAACGTTTCTCAGCTTTCCGTCGTGCCAAAGCCTTCCAAACACCATTCACTAGTCTTCAGGTTGCTAAACAAGAAGGAAGTGTTGCTGCGACTGGTAGCCTCTTGAGTCATGCGGCACTCAGCTTGCCACAAGTCTGCCCGACAGCCTTTAAGGTAGCTGAAAATGAAGAAGGATATGTACTTCGTTACTACAATATGAGCCAAGAAAATGTGCGCATATCTGAACACCAACAAACCATTTTGGACTTGCTTGAACGACCATATCCCGTTCATTCAGGACTATTAGCGCCACAAGAGATTCGCACAGAATTGATCAAAAAAGAAGACATTTAACAGTTTTAAAGTGTTTGATAACTAATAATAAGAGATAGAAAGGAGGGGCGAAAGAGTAAGGATTGACTACTGATTCGCCCCTTTTTATGGGAAGAACAATGACCATTGCAACCATTGATATCGGAGGGACTGGGATTAAGTTTGCCAGTCTGACTCCTGATGGAAAAATACTAGATAAGACAAGTACTCCGACGCCAGAAAACTTGGAGGATTTACTGACTTGGCTAGACCAACGTCTGTCGGAGAAAGATTATAAGGGCATTGCCATGAGCGTTCCAGGCGCGGTCAATCAAGAAACAGGTGTGATTGAGGGAATCAGTGCCGTACCTTACATCCATGGCTTTTCTTGGTATGAAGCTCTTGCTCATCATCAACTCCCTGTCCATCTAGAAAATGATGCCAACTGTGTTGGACTTAGTGAACTGCTGGCTCATCCAGAGATTGAAAATGCAGCCTGTGTCGTGATTGGGACTGGAATCGGTGGTGCCATGATTATCAATGGCAAGCTTCACCGAGGTCGCCACGGCTTGGGGGGAGAGTTTGGCTACATGACAACCCTTGCCCCTGCTGAAAAACTCAACAACTGGTCGCAACTAGCGTCAACTGGAAATATGGTGCGATACGTGATTGAAAAGTCTGGTCAGACTGACTGGGACGGACGCAAGATTTACCAAGAGGCCGCAGCTGGCAATGCTCTTTGTCAAGAAGCGATTGAGCGCATGAACCGTAATCTGGCGCAAGGCTTGCTCAATATCCAGTATCTGATCGACCCAGATGTCATTAGCCTAGGTGGCTCCATCAGCCAAAACCCTGATTTTATCCAAGGTGTCAAGAAGGCTGTCGGTAACTTTGTCGAGACCTACGAAGAATACACGGTCGCACCAGTTATCCAAGCCTGCACCTATCATGCAGAAGCCAATCTCTACGGTGCCCTTGTCAACTGGCTACAGGAGGAAAATCAGTGGTAAGATTTACAGGACTTAGTCCCAAGCAAACGCAAGCTATTGAAGCATTAAAAAATCACATTTCTCTGCCAGATGTAGAGGTAGCTGTCGCTCAGTCTGACCAAGCCTCTATCTCTATCAAGGGTGAAGGTGGACACTATCAACTAACCTATCGAAAACCTCACCAACTCTACCGCGCCTTGTCCTTGTTGGCAACAGCTCTAGCAGAAGGTGATAAGGTAGACCTTGAAGAACAAGCTGCTTATGAAGATTTGGCCTACATGGCAGACTGTTCTCGAAATGCGGTGCTGAATGTGGCTTCTGCCAAACAGATGATTGAGGTCTTGGCTCTCATGGGTTATTCAACCTTTGAGCTCTACATGGAAGATACTTATCAGATTGAGGGGCAACCTTACTTTGGTTATTTCCGTGGTGCCTACTCGGCTGAGGAGTTGCAGGAAATAGAAGCCTACGCCCAGCAGTTTGACATGACCTTTGTGCCTTGCATCCAGACCTTGGCCCACTTGTCAGCCTTCGTCAAATGGGGTGTCAAAGAAGTGCAAGAACTCCGTGATGTAGAGGACATTCTCCTTATCGGTGAAGAAAAGGTGTATGACCTGATTGATGGCATGTTTGCCACTCTGTCTAAACTGCAGACACGCAAGGTCAATATTGGGATGGACGAAGCCCACTTGGTTGGTTTGGGGCGCTACCTCATTTTGAACGGTGTTGTGGACCGTAGTCTCCTCATGTGTCAACACTTGGAGCGCGTGCTGGATATTGCCGATAAGTATGGTTTCCACTGCCAAATGTGGAGTGACATGTTCTTCAAACTCATGTCAGCAGATGGCCAGTACGACCGTGATGTGGAAATTCCTGAGGAAACTCGTGTTTACCTAGACCGTCTCAAAGATCGTGTAACCTTGGTTTACTGGGATTATTACCAAGATAGCGAAGAAAAGTACAATCGTAATTTCCGCAATCACCACAAGATTAGCCAAGATATAGCCTTTGCAGGTGGTGCTTGGAAGTGGATTGGTTTTACCCCACACAACCATTTCAGCCGTCTAGTGGCTATCGAGGCCAATAAAGCCTGTCGTGCTAATCAGATCAAAGAGGTCATCGTAACTGGTTGGGGGGACAATGGTGGGGAAACTGCCCAGTTTTCTATCCTAACCAGCTTGCAAATCTGGGCAGAACTCAGCTACCGCAATAACCTCGACCGTTTGTCTGCTCACTTCAAGACCAATACAGGTCTATCGGTTGAGGACTTTATGCAGATTGACCTAGCTAACCTCTTACCAGACTTGCCAGGCAATCTCAGCGGGATCAATCCCAACCGCTATGTCTTTTATCAGGATGTTCTCTGTCCGATTCTTGACCGGCACGTGACACCTGAACAGGACAAACCGCACTTTGCTCAGGCCGCTGAAACGCTTGCTGTTATCAAAGAAAAAGCTGGAAACTACTCTTACCTCTTTGAAACTCAGGCCCAGTTGAACCAGATTTTAAGCAGTAAAGTGGATGTGGGACGACGCATTCGTGAAGCTTATAAAGCCGGTGACAAAGTCAGCTTACAGCAAATCGCCAGACAAGAATTACCAAAACTCAGAAGCGAGATTGAACATTTCCATGCCCTCTTTAGCCATCAATGGTTGAAGGAAAACAAGGTCTTTGGCTTGGACACAGTTGATATCCGTATGGGAGGACTCTTGCAACGCATCAAGCGAGCAGAAAGTCGCATCGAGGCTTATCTAGCTGGTCAGCTTGACCGCATCGACGAGTTAGAAGTGGAAATCTTACCATTTACTGACTTCTACGCAGACAAGGGATTTACAGCCACAACAGCCAACCAGTGGCACACTATTGCGACAGCTTCGACGATTTATACGACTTAAAGGTCTTTTTTCCGAGTCAGAATGTTTCTCGTGAAACCTATTTCTTATAAAAAACTTCTCCACAAAAAATAATTTGTGGAGTTTTTTCTATAATTAGTAGTTTAACCTAGCCTTCAAATAGGAGTATACTAATAATGTAATCGTTATCAAACCTAAAAATTCGATGAAATCAGTTTTTAGGAATAAAAAGGGAGGAAATTATGAAAAAGTTTTCAAAGACCTTGAGAGATAACTGGATCTTTCTCTTGATGGTTTTACCAGGGGCACTCTGGTTGATTCTATTCTTTTACATTCCAGTATTTGGGAATGTGGTCGCCTTTAAAGACTACCATATGACCAGTAATGGTTTCATAGATAGTATTGTGAATAGTAAATGGGTCGGGTTAGATAATTTCAGATTCTTGTTCAGTTCAAAAGATGCCTTTATCATCACTCGTAATACCGTTCTTTACAATCTCGGCTTTATCTTTATCGGTTTGATTGTATCAGTAGGGATTGCCATCATCCTCAGCGAGCTTCGCTCTAAAAGAATGGTTAAGATTTTCCAAACGTCTATGTTGTTCCCTTACTTCCTGTCATGGGTTATCATCAGTTTCTTTACAGATGCCTTCCTAAACATTGACAAAGGGGTCTTCAACCATTTCCTAACATCCATTGGCATGAAGGAAGTCAACTTCTACGCTGACTTAGGCATTTGGCCATACCTTCTCCTTTTCCTAGGTATTTGGAAAGGCTTTGGATATAGCAGTGTCATGTACTATGCGACAATCATGGGAATTGACCCAACCTACTACGAAGCAGCAACAGTGGACGGGGCGAGCAAGTGGCAACGTATTCGCAACGTAACCATTCCTCAGTTGACTCCGCTTGTAACAGTCTTGACCATCCTTGCAGTCGGAAATATCTTCCGTGCAGACTTTGGTCTCTTCTATCAAATTCCACACAATGCTGGTCAGCTTTACAATGTAACCAACGTTTTGGACGTGTATGTCTTTAATGGTTTGACTCAGACAGCAGATATCGGTATGGCTTCAGCAGCCGGTCTTTACCAATCCGTAGTCGGTTTGATTCTGGTTATCCTATCAAACTTGCTTGCAAGACGAGTCGATCCAAACTCAGCTTTGTTCTAGAAAGGAGGAGAATATGGCAGAAAAGAAAATTAAAAAAGAAAAAATCGATAATGTCGGCATTCACTCCTTCAGTAAGAAAGCAGATATCTTCTTTAGTATCATCTCTGGTTTGATCGCTCTTTCTTGTATCTTGCCCTTTATCTTCGTTATCATCATTTCGGTGACAGATGAAAAGAGCATCCTCCAGTATGGATATAGCTTTTTCCCTTCGAAATTTGGTGTAGATGGATTCCAGTTCCTAGCTCAGTTTAAAGATAAGATCCTCCAAGCGCTCTTTATCTCAGTTTTTGTAACTGTAGTCGGAACAGTGACCAACGTCTTCATCACAACCACTTATGCCTACGCTATCTCACGTACAACCTTTAAGTACCGCAGATTCTTCACAATCTTCGCTCTTCTTAGTATGTTGTTCAATGCTGGTTTGGTACCAGGCTATATCGTGGTTACTCGCCTGCTTCAACTGGGTGATACCGTTTGGGCCTTGATTGTTCCAATGCTCCTCTCACCATTCAACATCATCTTGATGCGTTCCTTCTTCAAGAAGACCATTCCAGAAGCCATTCTCGAATCTGCTCGTATCGATGGTGCCAGTGAAGCTCGGATCTTCTTCCAGATTTGTTTGCCATTATCACTTCCAGGTATCGCAACCATCACGCTTTTGACAGCTCTTGGTTTCTGGAACGACTGGTTCAACGCCCTTCTTTACATCAAGAGTGACAACTTGTATCCATTGCAATATTTGCTCATGCAAATCCAGCAAAATATGGACTACATCGCAAAAGCAGTCGGCCTATCTGGCCAACTGGGAGTCGCTCTACCGAAAGAAACAGGTCGTATGGCCATGGTTGTTGTTGCAACCCTTCCAATCGCGATTCTGTATCCATTCTTCCAACGCTACTTTGTTAAAGGGTTGACGATCGGTGGTGTGAAAGAATAGCACTTGTTGAGAAACACCGTTTCTCCCTTCCCAACTTCATCTTAGTGACTGAAGTTACAAATCATTAAATCGTTTATAAGTTTAAAAATAAAAAAAGGAGTTTTTATCATGAAAAACTGGAAAAAATATGCTTTTGCATCTGCTAGCGTAGTCGCTTTGGCTGCTGGCCTTGCTGCTTGTGGAAACCTTACAGGTAACAACAAAAAAGCTGCAGATACTACTTCAGGTGAAAAACCTGTAATCAAAATGTACCAAATCGGTGACAAACCAGACAACTTGGATGAATTGCTAGAAAATGCAAACAAAATCATCGAAGAAAAAGTCGGTGCTAAATTGGATATCCAATACCTTGGATGGGGTGACTATGATAAGAAAATGTCTGTTATCACATCATCTGGTGAAAACTATGATATCGCATTTGCATCTAACTATGTCGTAAATGCTCAAAAAGGTGCTTATGCTGACTTAACAGAATTGTATAAAAAAGAAGGAGCAGAGCTTTACAAAGCACTTGACCCAGCTTACATCAAAGGGAACACTGTAAACGGTAAGATCTATGCAGTACCAGTTGCAGCTAACGTTGCATCATCTCAAAACTTTGCCTTCAACGGAACTCTTCTTGCTAAATACGGTATCGATATTTCAGGTGTCACTTCATACGAAACACTTGAGCCAGTCTTGAAACAAATCAAAGAAAAAGCTCCAGATGTAGTACCATTTGCGGTTACGAAGAACTTTATCCCATCTGATAACTTTGACTACCCAGTACCAAACGGACTTCCATTTGTTATCGACCTTGAAGGAGACACTACTAAGATCGTAAACCGTTACGAAGTGCCTCGTTTCAAAGAACACTTGAAGACTCTTCACAAATTCTATGAAGAAGGATACATTCCAAAAGACGTAGCAACAAGCGACACTTCATTTGACCTTCAACAAGATACTTGGTTTGTTCGTGAAGAAACAGTAGGACCAGCTGACTATGGTAACAGCTTGCTTTCACGTGTTGCTAACAAAGACATCCAAATCAAACCAATCACTAACTTTATCAAGAAAAATCAAACAACACAAGTTGCCAACTTTGTTATCTCAAACAACTCTAAGAACAAAGAAAAATCAATGGAAGTGTTGAACCTCTTGAACACGAACCCAGAACTCTTGAACGGTCTTGTTTACGGTCCAGAAGGCAAGAACTGGGAAAAAATTGAAGGTAAAGAAAACCGTGTACGCGTCCTTGATGGCTACAAAGGAAATACTCACATGGGTGGATGGAACACTGGTAACAACTGGATTCTTTACATCAACGAAAACGTTACAGACCAACAAATCGAAGATTCTAAGAAACAATTGGCAGAAGCTAAAGAATCTCCAGCACTTGGATTCATCTTTAACACTGACAATGTGAAATCTGAAATCTCAGCCATTTCTAACACAATGCAACAATTCGATACAGCTATCAACACTGGTACTGTAGACCCAGATAAAGCTATTCCAGAATTGATGGAAAAATTGAAATCTGAAGGTGCCTACGAAAAAGTATTGAACGAAATGCAAAAACAATATGACGAATTCTTGAAAAACAAAAAATCATAAGATCGATTGATTTCGTGTATTCATTCCTAATTCCTAAAAATGTGATCGCTGCCTTCCCTAGTTCTCTAGGGGAGGTAGTGATTTTTAGGATGTAAACATGAAAAGAGTGGTTCTGAGGGTTTATGCGATGTGATACACATACATCTATAGAGGATTTATTATGAAAAAATATCGCTTTCTTTTCAAAATGAGTGCTGTCTTCTCTTACCTATTTTTCGTATTTGGTCTTTCTCAGCTGACGCTTATTGTCCAAAACTATTGGCAATTTTCTTCCCAGATAGGCAATTTCTTCTGGATTCAAAATATCTTGAGTTTGCTATTTATCGGAGTCATGATTTGGATTCTGGTTAAGACAGGCCATGGTTATCTCTTTCGCATTCCAAGAAAAAAATGGCTTTGGTATTCGATTTTGACAGTATTAGTGGTAGTGCTCCAGATCTCTTTTAACGTTCAGACAGCTAAACATGTTCAGTCAACTGCTGAAGGTTGGGCTGTATTGATTGGTTATAGTGGGACTAACTTTGCAGAGCTAGGTATCTATATAGCCCTGTTCTTTCTGATTCCACTGATGGAAGAGTTAATCTATAGAGGATTACTGCAACACGCCTTTTTTAAAGATTCGCGATTTGGTCTTGATTTGCTTCTTCCTTCCATTTTGTTTGCTCTTCCTCATTTTTCAAGTCTGCCTAGTCTGTTAGATATTTTCGTTTTTACAACATCTGGAATCATCTTTGCTGGTTTGACCCGCTATACCAAGAGCATCTATCCTTCCTATGCAGTGCATGTGATCAATAATATTGTAGCGACCTTGCCATTTTTGCTGACTTTTTTACATAGGGTGTTTGGGTAAAATACTGGCTGGAGAGTTAGGAATTATAGTTTTTCAATTTATAAGCGAATTTCAGGAGGAAAATGAGAATGACACCATTAAAATGGTTTGCTGGAGGAAGCGAAAGGCGTTGTGAAGCCATGACCATCATTGATCATCTATTGGAAGATATAAAGGCTGCGCCTCAACTTGCTCCCCTGAAAAATCAGTTAGTGATTTATAAAAAACGATTAAAGGACGATGGAACCTCTACTCCATTTATTCTGAGCCAAATGAACGTTGACATCTCACGTGTGTTGATTGACAATAAGCTGGATTTGTCAGAAAGTCAAGCTAAGCAAATCAAAAAATTGAGAGAATTATCTGTTATTCGGTATGGTTACTGATGAAGTGCAGGGGTAGGACTCTTTCTACAATTTCCGGTCAAATAAATTGCATTCGTTTTCCCAAGTGGGTATACTAGTATAGTTGAATGAAAAATTCTGAAAATTTAAGAATAGAAAAGAGAACAAATCTTATGGCAAAAGATATTCGTGTCTTACTTTACTACCTTTATACTCCAATTGAAAATGCAGAGCAATTTGCTGCAGACCACTTGGCTTTCTGTAAATCAATCGGCCTTAAAGGCCGTATCCTAGTCGCTGACGAGGGAATTAACGGAACTGTTTCAGGTGACTACGAAACAACTCAAAAATACATGGACTACGTTCACAGTCTCCCAGGCATGGAAGACCTCTGGTTCAAGATTGACGAAGAAAATGAACAAGCCTTCAAGAAGATGTTTGTTCGCTACAAGAAAGAAATTGTCCACCTTGGTTTGGAAGACAACGACTTTGACAACGACATCAACCCACTTGAAACAACAGGTGCTTACTTGTCTCCAAAAGAGTTCAAAGAAGCCCTTCTTGACGAAGATACCGTTGTCCTTGACACACGTAACGATTATGAGTACGACCTAGGACATTTCCGTGGAGCTATCCGCCCAGACATCCGCAACTTCCGTGAGTTACCACAATGGGTTCGTGACAACAAGGAAAAATTCATGGACAAGCGTGTCGTGGTTTACTGTACAGGTGGCGTTCGTTGTGAGAAATTCTCAGGTTGGATGGTTCGTGAAGGCTACAAAGATGTTGGCCAATTGCACGGAGGAATCGCAACTTACGGTAAAGACCCAGAAGTTCAAGGTGAGCTTTGGGATGGGAAAATGTACGTCTTTGACGAGCGTATCGCAGTCGATGTCAACCATGTTAACCCAACCATCGTAGGGAAAGACTGGTTTGATGGAACACCATGTGAACGTTATGTCAACTGTGGAAATCCCTTCTGTAACCGTCGTATCCTAACATCAGAAGAAAATGAAGACAAATACCTTCGTGGATGCTCACACGAGTGTCGTGTTCACCCACGCAACCGCTACGTTTCAGAAAATGAATTGACACAAGCAGAAGTGGTGGAGCGCCTAGCAGCTATCGGTGAAAGCTTGGATCAAGTCGCTACTGTATAACATCAAACAGCCTTTAGGGCTGTTTTTCTATGCTTTTTATCTAAAAATCTAAAATTTGTTTCTGTATCTTTCAGGAAAATAGGGTATACTATGTGTAAACGATTTCAAAGGAGGCCAGTTATGGCGAAAACATTTTTTATCCCAAATAAAGAAAGCATTCTAGGACAACAGGAGGTCTTGACTGCCAAGTCCATCTTGGCCTTGGTGGAGGGCTTGGAGTCGCACAGTTATGATGCAGTCTATCTCCGTCAGCCCCTCAATCGTCTCGAGTACATGGAGTGTGGGATTGTAGGCCAGTCGCAATTTCTTTTCAAAGTGAACTATGCGGATAGTCGAAAAGGCTATCCAGTGGTGATTCCAGACTTTCTTACCAGAGCGGACTGGGAGATTGTAGAAGCTCTCCTCCAAGCCCTATCGAGCAAGTTGGGGCAAGTGGTAGAAGGGCTAGAAGACTTTGACTTTGAAGCTTATTTCCGACAAACGATCCAGCATTATCTAGCGGATAAGGCGGTTCGTTTAGTATATTGCCAAGGACTCTTGTCTCCTATTTATCTCAACAAGGACTACCTCGAGAGCTTTTTGGCTGAGGACGGATTGGCACGTTTTGAAGAGCTAGTCAAGAAGGTTCAAGGCTCTGATGCCTACCTTGCCAGTGTGAAATTTTACCCGGATGCTCAAGGCAAGGTGCACGGTATCTACCACCTAGCCCAGGGAGTCAAGACGATTTTACCTAAGGAGCCCTTTGTACCAGCACCCTATACCGAGCAGCTAGCAGGCAAGGAGCTTGTTTGGGAGATTGACCTAGTGAAGATTTCTGGTGATGGGTCCAAAGCAGAAGACTATGAAACCATCGCTCGCTTGGACTATGCAAGATTCCTAGAGTCACTACCAACAGAATTTTACCACCAACTAGATGCCAATCAATTGGAAGTACAAGCCATTTTGGGAAAAGATTTTGAAGGATTGGCAAGCATCGAGTAGACCTTGTCCAAAAAAGAGTAAGAATAAAAATCCCTGTCATTAACAAATGGCAGGGATTTTGGTTAAAAGAAGGTCAGGATGCGAAGGTAGTCCACTGTTAGCGCCAACTCTGCAATGAAGAAGGGTAAGAGAATAGCAGCATCAAGTAAGACAGCTAGTAAGAAACGATAAAATGGGTCAAGGCTACTGGTCTTACTTGGCTTGCTAATCACAAAGAGATTTCCAAGGGCAAAGATGGTCATGCTTAGAAGAGTGAGGATGCCAGCAAATCGTAAGCCACCAAAAAGTGCAAAGAAACTTGCTAGAGCTGTTAGGACAAGTGGTATAGCAAAGAGCCGGCTGTAACGATCGCAAGCTTCTTGGAATGTGAAGTCGCTCTCCTGGTCCAGCACACGTCGGACAGTAAAGCCTCCCAAAATGATAGAAAAGTAAAATAGAGCGCTAGCGACCAAGATAGAAAGCCCAGCAAAGAGATCTAAAGGAGGGAGCTGGTTAGGTAAACTATTGGCAATAGAGGCCATATAGCCGTAGTAGAGGTGCTTGATATGATAGATACTAAAGAAAAGGCTAATCGAGGATAGTAAAGTGAGCAGGCCAAAGACACTGTAACGATGCTTTTGGTCCGTATTCTTGCTGGCAGTTGGTTCTTGGATAGCGTCCAGCAACCAAGTCCAAAATAGTGCGATTTCTTCTTTGAACCGGGCAGTTTTACGAGGGTCAATGTCTGGGATATAGGGACTATCTAAAGCCTTGCTGAGGTTACTTTTCTCTTTTGCAGGGTTTTCTTGCTTGTGCTCCTCTTCAGCTTTCCCTTCTCCCTCTTCCTCGGTTTGGGCTTCTTCTATCGTTTCGGGAGCTTCCTCCTCATGCGTTTCCGACTCTTTAGGTGAGATAGGAGTTTCTTGGCTTACTTGTAGTTCGGTCTCCACAGTTTCTGAAGTCTCAGGCTCGTTGGGCTGGATTTCTGATTTTGTCTGAGGTGATTTCTTCTCAAGATCGGCACTTTCAAACCATTCTTGTGTCATGGTGGAACCTCCTTTTTTATGGTCGTTTTCTATTTTTAGATTAGCAGATGAAAGCGTTTTTGTCAATGGTTTCTAGATGGAGAAGAGTACTCTTCTTTAGGTAGGTAGATATCCTGGTTGGCTTTTGCAATGAGCAGGTCCTTGACATCTGCTTTGTCTGTCTTGTATGGGTTGGCAAGTTCATTCTCTTTTTGTCCACGATGTTCTTCTTTGGGTTTATGATAGATACCACCATGTTGAGAAGAAAGATCTAGATTGATACGGTCAGTCTCTTTCTGGGAGAGAATGAGGTTTAGAGTGGAATGAGCCTCTAGCTCAACCTTGCCGTGGACCTTGATATTCTCAGCATAGATGTGTTCCCTTTCCGTCTTGACCTGGCTATCTGTAAATTCGGTATCAAAGATATTGATGATATGAGGTGTCGTTAGTGTACTATTCTTGATAGAGCTTTCTGTTATTCTTAAGAGATAGCCTTTTGTTTTGATTGTCGCATTTTCAAGATTGGCTTGACGAATATTGGTTTGTCCACGATTGGCTGAGACGGTGATAGCTTGTAGCCTTCTTCCTTTGGGGAGGGAGAGAATGACTTCGTCAAAACGGTTAGAATAACTGCTGGCAATACGAAGTAAGCCTTCGATTCCTGAACCGAGAAAACGATGTTGGGAGGCTTGTTTGTCAGTGACGCTCAGTGTTTTGTCACTCATGCCAGTAGTTAGATCGTGACGACCAGACACGGAAGGATGATAGGTGATATGGATCTTGTCATCTACAGACTCTGTGATGGTTAGGCTGTGTTCTTCAAGGGTCAAATCAAGTTTTTCCACTTCATTTCCAAAGGTCACTTCTTCGATACGATTGTCATAGACGGGGTCTTTTGACATGGCAAGCAAACTTTGAATACCATTGGACTGGGCGCCTACAATGATCATGATAAAACCAAGGATTGTAGAAACCACACCAAAAATGAGAAATCCTTTTGTCAATTTACGCATGTCTATCACCTCTCTTTCCTTTTTTAAGAATCCATTGTGCCAAGCGGACGATTAGGAGGCCAAAGAAACGAGCTACATAGGAGATACCCAGTAGAACAAGAGAAGAAGCACCGATAGAAAGCAAACCGGCCCCAAAAATCAAGATAAAGGCAGATTTGGCTTCGACTAGGACGCTAAAGCTCTCTATGATAAAGAGTCCGCCCAGTAGGATACCCGTCACCGAAACAGTGAAAAAGGCTAGAATGACGGAGACAGCCGCGATAAAAATACCGATGATGGCCATGAGGATGCCGATCCCGACCGGAATTCCGATAGGAGCTACTAGCAGGGCCAGGAGGGCAATGTGTAGCAGTTGGCGATCATTCTTTTGAGCAGGTGCCTCATTGACTTTTTTATCGAGAAGATCAGAGAGGATATCATGAGCTGCTTCTTTTGGTGTTCCTAGACTGGCGATGAGTTCCTCTTCGCCCTCTGAACCTGCATCGTCAAATAGTTCCTTAAAGTAGTCCATGGCTTCGATGCGGTCAGCTTCAGGCAGTTTATTGAGATAGGTTTCTAACTGAGTCAGATAGTCAGTTCTTGTCATGGCGGATACTCCCTTCTATAATGCCGTTGACGGTGTCGGTATAGAGCGTCCACTCTTCCTTTAGAGTAACGAGCTGCTCTACGCCCCGATTGGTCAAGGAGTAGTATTTGCGCATACGCCCCTGAAACTCTCTAGAGTAGGTGGTCAGAAAGCCACTGGCTTCCAATTTTTTGAGAATGGGATAGAGCGTAGATTCTTTGATATTGGCGATGAGTTTAATGGTTTGGCTAATCTCATAACCATAAGAATCCCCCTGCTCCAGTACAGCCAAGATGAGAAATTCGATCAAGGCAGAGGATGTTGGGAAGTACATGGGAAACCTCCTTTATATTATATAAAAATTTTATATATACTCTTTTCAAATATATTGTATCTCAAGTTGAAAGCCCTGTCAAGAAATATGTGTAAAAATTTTATATATAAAAAACTTCTAGTAAAAACTAGAAGTTTAGAGGATTTTATCAGCCCGATCGACCATAAAGAGTGAGATGGTCATGATGATATCAACGGCTAGAAGGGCAAGGACAGCTGGAACCCAAGATTGGAAAAGGTCAAAGCTGTAACCAAACAAGGTAGGACCAAAGGCCGCTAAGATGTAACCCCCTGTTTGCGCCAGGCCTGAGAGTTGCGCAGTCTTTTCAGGCGAGCTGGTCTTAAGTGAGAAGCAAACCATGAGGTAGGGGAAGAGGGCACTGCAGGCCGTTCCAATCAAGAGATGGACGACTAACCAGTAGAGGAAATTATTGGTTGGATACAAGAGCATGGCAATTCCTATCATACCAGCGATAGAGATAATTGCCAGCATGATTCGACGGTGACCATCTGATAGACGAGTCGTCAGACTTGGAACAGTCATTGAAAAAGGAATGCTGATCAGTGAGAAAATAGAAGCAAGGAGAGCCGCATCACTATTAGAAATACCAGCACTAACAGCCATAGTTGGCAACCAGGTCATACTTGTATAAAAGAGCAATGACTGAAGCCCGCCAAAGATAATGATAGCCCAGACATCTTTACTTTTTAGAATATTCTCTTTGACTTGCTTTTCTTTTTTGCTTTCTAGGTGGTGGTTGTTGTGATGATTTGGTAACCAGACTAGCAGAGTGACCAGACAGAGAAAGCTGAGAACGAGGATGAGTCCCTTCCAAGAACTAGCTTGGGTGATAGGGACCGAAAGATAAGAAGCGATAGCTGTCGAAATTCCCATGGCAGTGACATAGAGAGTTGTTAGGAAACTGATTTTTTGAGGCTGATTTGCCTGGATCATACTTGGGAGGAGTACATTGAAGATCGCAATGCTTGCTCCCACAATTAGGGTCCCTAGATAGAGAAGGGGAAGATTGAAAATCCGAATGACAGAGCCAACAGTTAAGAGGAGGAGACAGTAAGTAAAGAGATGTTCCAACCCGATTTTTTGTGCCAAGCGACTCGCAAAAGCCGAAAAAAGAGCAAACATCAAGAGCGGCAGACTGGTTAAAATTCCAAGAGAGCTGACCTCCACTCCTAGCCCCTGAGCGATATCTCCTAAAATGGTTGGAAGAGCAGTAAAAGGAGATCGTAAAACAGTCCCGATTAAGACAATTCCTAGAACAAAAAAGAGTGATTGTTTTTTCATAAAAACCTCGATAGGATGATTTTAATAACAGCTTATTTTAAGGTTTTTTCCTTATAATGTCAAGTAATGATAGCCAAGACAGATCAATCAATGGAAGTGAAAATAAAGTGAAAAGGGACAGATTTCTTTACTAGAATTTTCCTTGATTTGATATAAAAATAGGAAACTAGGAAATTTTGTGATAAAATAGTGGAAGGAAATCTATACATTGGAGAAAAACTGTGCCTGAAAAGCAAAAAATCAGCGTCTTGATGTCGGTCTATGTAAAGGAAAATCCGACGTTTTTAAAAGATGCTATTAAAAGTGTTCAAAACCAGACCTTGAAACCGAGTGAACTTGTTCTTGTTGAGGACGGGCCGCTCACGCCCGAACTCTATCAGGTGCTAGATGAAGTGGAAGCTCAGTCAGACATTCCAGTTAAACGGTGCCCCTTAGAAGAAAATCAAGGTTTAGGCTTGGCTCTTCGATACGGTGTTTTACAGTGCCAGTATGACATTATTGCCCGCATGGATACGGATGATTTAGCCGTTCCGGATCGTTTTGAGAAACAGCTTCAGCTAATGGAGAAAGAAGATCTCGATCTCTTAGGCGGGCATATCGCAGAGTTCATTGACAATCCAGATGAGATTGTTTCTTATCGTCGTGTTCCAACTCAGCATGCAGACATTGTGGCTTATCAGAGAATGAGAAGCGCCTTTAACCATATGACAGTTATGTTTAAAAAGGGCATGGTCCTCAAGGCAGGCAACTATGAAGATGGCCTTTACATGGAGGATGACCTCCTTTGGCTCAATATGATTGCTGCAGGTGCCAAGACTGGGAACCTAGATCAAATCTTGTGTAAGGTTCGTGTCGGTGCAGGGATGTTTGAGCGTCGAGGTGGCTTACGTTACCTTAAACTCTATCGTCAAGCTCGCCAACGGATGCTTGAGCGAGGGCAAATTTCTTACATGGAATATGCTAAAAGTGTAGCCATTCAGGCAATTGTTGCACTTTGTCCAGGCTTTGTACGTCAGTTTATCTTCGTCAAACTTTTAAGAAAGAGAAAGTAAGCCCCGATAGACTGAATGATTCAGGTTATCATAACAACAGTATCATCTGACTCTTTTAAGGGGGAGTAAATTCCTATGAATAAAAAACTAACAGATTACGTGATTGATCTGGTTGAAATTTTAAATAAACAGCAAAAACAAGTATTTTGGGGGATATTCGATATTCTGAGTATGGTGGTTTCCATCATCGTATCTTATATCTTGTTTTATGGCCTTATAAATCCTGCGCCTGTGGATTATGTAATCTACACTCTTTTAGCCTTCCTCCTCTATCAAATCATGATTGCATTTTGGGGGCTGAATGCTAGTATTAGTCGCTACAGTAAGATTACGGATTTCATGAAAATCTTTTTCGGAGTGATGCTCAGCAGTGTTCTTTCTTATGGAATCTGCTATGCCTTTCTTCCACTATTTTCTATCCGTTTCATCGTGCTCTTCATTTTGCTGAGCACCTTCCTCATCTTGCTTCCTCGTATCACTTGGCAGTTGATTTATTCCAAACGTAAAAAAGGTAGTGGAGATGGAGAGCATCGTCGGACCTTCTTGATTGGTGCTGGTGATGGTGGTGCCCTCTTTATGAACAGCTATCAACATCCAACTAGCGACCTTGAGCTAGTGGGGATTTTGGATAATGATGAAAAGAAAAAGGGACAAAAACTAGGTGGAATCCCAGTTTTGGGCTCTTATGATAATCTACCTGAATTGGCTAAACGTCACCAAATCGAGCGTGTCATCGTAGCGATCCCTTCGCTTGACCCTTCAGAGTACGAACGCATCTTGCAGATGTGTAATAAGCTAGGCGTCAAATGTTACAAGATGCCTAAGGTTGAGACAGTCGTTCAAGGACTCCATCAACCAGGTAGTGGTTTCCAAAAAATTGATATCACAGACCTTTTGGGCCGTCAGGAAATTCGTCTCGACGAATCGCGTCTAGGTACGGAGATTACAGGCAAGACCATCCTGGTGACAGGGGCAGGTGGTTCGATTGGTTCGGAGATTTGTCGTCAGGTTAGCCGTTTCAATCCCGAGCGTATCGTCTTGCTTGGACATGGTGAAAACTCAATCTATCTCGTTTATCATGAATTGATCCGTACATTCCAAGGAATTGATTATGTTCCTGTTATTGCAGATATTCAGGACTATGACCGTCTCTTGCAGGTGTTTGAGCAGTACAAACCAGCCATTGTTTATCATGCTGCAGCCCACAAACACGTTCCGATGATGGAACGCAATCCAAAAGAAGCCTTTAAGAACAATATCCTCGGTACCTACAATGTTGCCAAGGCTGTTGATGAAGCCAAAGTACCTAAGATGGTTATGATTTCGACTGACAAGGCGGTCAATCCACCGAATGTTATGGGTGCAACCAAGCGCGTGGCAGAATTGATTGTCACTGGCTTTAACCAACGCAGCAAATCAACCTACTGTGCAGTTCGTTTTGGGAATGTTCTCGGTAGTCGTGGTAGCGTGATTCCTGTCTTTGAACGTCAGATTGCTGAAGGCGGTCCTGTAACGGTGACAGACTTCCGTATGACACGTTACTTTATGACCATTCCAGAGGCTAGCCGTCTAGTAATCCATGCTGGCGCTTATGCCAAGGACGGAGAAGTCTTTATCCTCGATATGGGCAAACCAGTCAAGATCTATGACTTGGCTAAGAAAATGGTTCTTCTAAGCGGACACACTGAAAGTGAAATTCCAATCGTTGAGGTCGGTATCCGCCCAGGAGAAAAACTCTATGAAGAACTCTTGGTTTCGACCGAATTGGTTGATAACCAAGTCATGGACAAGATTTTCGTTGGTAAGGTTAACGTCATGCCTCTAGAAGCCATTGATCAAAAGATTGAAGAATTCCGTTCACTCAGCGGAGATGAGCTCAAAGAAGCCATCATTTCCTTTGCAAATGAGACAACCCATGCTGAGTAAGGGTGACTAATCAACTAATTATAAATAAAAGGCCAAGATTCTGTTTGTACAGGACCTTGGCCTTTTTACTCTGTAATTTCAAATCGTTGTATTATTTATAGTTGCTTAATGATATCGTCAATGGTATGGGCAATCCAGTCAGGCTGATAGCTGAGTAAATCAGCTTCTTCTCCAAATCCCCAAGTAACAGCAAACTTTTTAATACCAGTTTCTTGGGCTCCAATCATATCAAACTTGGTATCCCCAATGATGAGGACTTGGTCTGCAGGGAGTTGATGCGTTTGCAAGGAGTAACGGATGACATCCGCCTTGTGTGGCGTTTCAGGACTAGAACCGTAAATGCCATCAAAGAAATGATGGATTCCCAGATTTTTAGTCATATCATGAGCAGTAGGAGTATTCTTTGTTGTAGTGATGTAGAGAGGGTAGTTTTGTGAAAGTTCTTGGAGTAATTCCGTTATTTGGGGGAAGAGTTGCGCTTCGTGGATTCCTTTTTTCTTGTAGTAAGAACGATAGATTTGAACGGCTTCCGAGATTTGCTCCTTGGGAAGACATGTTGCAAAACTACTTTCAAGGGGCGGTCCCATAAAACCACGAATGGTTTTGGCATCAGGGCTTGGAACTCCTAGCTCTTTAAAGGTATGGGTAAAGGCATTGTGGATACCGAGGGAACTGTCAACTAGGGTTCCGTCTAGATCAAAAAAGATAGCTGAGATAGAGGGCATGATTTCTCCTAACAGATAAACTTATTCTCCGAAGATTTCTTTTTGTAGGCGACGACCAGTAGGTGTAGCGGCAAGTCCACCCTCAGCTGTTTCACGAAAGGCAGTTGGGAGGCTCGATCCGACTTGGTACATGGCATCGATGACTTCGTCAACAGGGATCTTAGACTCGATACCTGCCAAGGCCATGTCTGCTGCGATAAAGGCAAAGCTAGCTCCCATGGCATTTCGTTTGACACAGGGAACTTCAACCAAACCAGCGACGGGGTCGCAGATGAGGCCTAGCATATTTTTAATGACAAAGGCGATGGCTTGGCTAGCCTGATAGGGGCTTCCACCTGCAGCCAAGGTCAAGGCTGCGGCACTCATGGCAGAGGCAGAGCCAACTTCGGCCTGACAGCCACCTTCAGCGCCTGAGATAGAGGCATTGTTTGCGATGACTAGTCCAAAGGCACCAGCAGCAAAGAGGAAATCTAGCTGTTCTTCGTGGCTGAGGTCAAGTTTTTGGATAGCAGCAGTGAGAACGGCTGGCAGACAGCCGGCACTTCCTGCGGTTGGAGTAGCGCAGACCAAGCCCATCTTCGCATTGTGTTCATTGACCGCGATGGCATTACGGGCTGCTGATAGGATGGTAAAGTCCGACAAGGCTTTGCCACTTTTGAGATGGCGGTCTAGTTTGGCCGCGTCTCCGCCCGTTAGGCCACTACGGGATTTGTTTTCACTGAGACCGAGCTCGACAGAGGCTTTCATGACTTCTAGATTGCGTTCCATGAGGAGGAGAACTTCTGGGCGTTCCCGACCGGTTAGTTGATATTCTGTCGCAATCATGAGTTCTGCGACATTTCCTTGGAAGTCTAGATCCGCTTGCTCGACCAATTCTTTGATAGAATAAAACATGTTTCCTCCTACTTAAAGAAATTGACATTGTGGAGATGAGGGATTTTTCGGATTTCTTTAATCGCCTCTTCGCAACTTCGACTATCGACTTCGATAATCATGATGGCTTTTTCTCCAGCTTTTTCTCGAGTCACATTCATCTGCGCGATGTTGATATCGAAACGAGAGAGGGCTTCAGTGACATGGGCAATCATACCCGGAACATCCTGATGCACGATGATGATGGTCGGTGTGTTCATGTTGAGAGAAACAGCAAAGCCGTTAAGTTCCGTAACTTGGATATTTCCCCCACCGATGGAAATTCCTGTCACACTGATGGACTTGTGTTCATTTTTCACAGTAATTTTAGTGGTATTAGGATGAGGAGCGTTGCTATCTTTCTGAATGGTCCAGACAATCTTAATACCACGTTTATGGGCAATCTCTAGGCTATTTGGAATGTTGGGATCATCCGTATCCATACCTAAAATACCAGCGACGAGAGCAAGGTCAGTTCCATGACCACGGTAGGTTTTGGCAAATGAGTTAAATAATTGGAATTCTACCTCTGTCGGCGTATCGTCAAAGATGGAAGAGACGATTTTCCCGATACGAACAGCACCAGCAGTATGGCTACTTGATGGGCCAATCATGACTGGTCCGATAATATCAAAGACAGATTGAAAACGAAGTGAGTGCATCTGTTTCCCCTTACAAAGATTCTTATATCTATTATATCAAAGAATGGACCTCTGCGCTTATTTCCCTTATCAAAAGCTTAAAATGATTAAAGATAGTATAAAATAAGGTCTTTTGTGACAAAAACCTCCATAAAACGGTAAATATAAAACATTTTTGTAATATTTCTACATAAAACCGTTAAACAACGGTAACATTTAAAAGGTATCATAGATATATCCAATGGAAGGAGAATTTTTAGATATGTCATTAACAACTAAAAAAATTAAAACAACTATCGCAGGAGTAGCAGCTTTGCTTGCTTTCTTTGCTCCATCACTTGCATCTGCGCAAGAATCTGTAACTTACACAGTTAAATCAGGTGATACTCTTTCAGAAATCGCTGAGAAGTACAATACAACTGTTGAAAAATTGGCAGCAAAAAACAACATCAAAGATATTCACCTTATCTTTGTTGACCAAGTTTTGGTTATCGAAGGAACAGCTTCTACTGTAGCTCCAGCAGCAACAACGGAAGAAACAGCTCCAGTAGCTACAGAAACAGTTGAAGAAGCTCCAGCAGCAACAACAACTTATGAAGCCCCAGCTGCACCTGCAACTCCTGCAGCCCCAGCAGCAGAAAGCAACACTGCAGCAACTTCTACTGTAAGTGGTTCTGAAGCAGAAGCCAAAGAATGGATCGCTCAAAAAGAATCAGGTGGTAGCTACACTGCTACAAACGGACGTTACATCGGACGTTACCAATTGACAGATTCATACTTGAACGGTGACTACTCAGCTGAAAATCAAGAACGTGTAGCAGATGCCTACGTTGCAGAACGTTACGGTTCATGGACAGCTGCCAAGAACTTCTGGCTTAACAACGGTTGGTATTAAGAATACAAGAGTCCTTTAGGGCTCTTTTTTTGTTTCTCTATAACAAAAAGTGTAACGATCTTCTCAGCAATGCTCTATTTGTATAATTTCGACTAAATTCTTCAAATTGTTTTAAAACTCAAATAGTATAAATAAGCTTATTATATGTAAAAATATATCATATAATGAGTTTTTTCTTGATTTAAATGAAATAAAATACAGTTTTTTTCTTGACAAACGAAAATGAGAGGAGTATTATTTATACAATAATGGAGTATAAAAATAAAAGGAGGCTCTTCTATGAATAAAGTGAAGAAGGTGTTGATGACGATGTTTGGTTTGCTTATGTTTCCCTTATTGTTTGCTTGTAGTAACAGTCAGTCCCAAGGTGTTGAAGCCATTAAGGCTAAAGGAAAATTGGTGGTGGCCCTAAATCCAGAGTTTGCTCCATTTGAATATCAGAAATTGGTTGATGGGAAAAATCAGATTGTAGGTTCAGATGTTGAACTAGCCAAAGCCATCGCAAAGGAACTAGGTGTAGAAGTGGAATTCTCTCCAATGAGTTTTGACAATGTACTGGCTAGTCTTGATTCGGGCAAGGCCGATCTTGCCATATCAGGTGTTTCCAAAACGGAGGAGAGAAGTCAAGTTTACGATTTTTCGATTCCCTACTACACTTCGAAAAATAAGGTTATCGTAAGAAAATCTGAATTAACGAATTACCAATCTGTGAAGGATTTGGCTCAGAAAAAGGTTGGAGCGCAGAAAGGTTCTATCCAGGAAACTTTGGCCAAAGAAACCTTGCAGAATTCTTCTCTCGTTTCACTTCCTAAAAATGGAAATTTGATAACAGATTTGAAATCAGGGCAACTAGATGCGGTTATCTTTGAGGAACCAGTGGCGAAAGGATTTGTAGAGAATAATCCAGACCTAGCCATCGCTGAGTTTGATTTTGACAATGACAAGGAAGATTCCTACGCTGTTGCGATGAAAAAAGACAGTAAGGAATTGAAAGAAGCGGTTGACAAAACCATCCAGAAATTGAAGGATTCTGGGGAGTTGGACAAATTGATTGACGATGCTTTTAAAGCCTCTATCGAAAAATAGAAAGAAGGAAGAGAAATGAGTAAGGAAAAGGTCATTTTAGCCTATTCAGGTGGATTGGATACATCAGTTGCTATTACATGGTTAAAAAAAGACTATGATGTGATCGCTGTTTGTATGGATGTGGGGGAAGGAAAAGATTTGGAGTTCATCCACGATAAAGCTCTCAAGGTTGGGGCTGTAGAGTCTTATGTCATTGATGTTAAGGAAGAATTTGCTAATGACTATGTATTAGTGGCCCTTCAGGCACATGCCTACTACGAACAGAAGTATCCCTTGGTATCTGCTCTGAGTCGCCCTCTTATTTCAAAAAAACTCGTTGAAATAGCTCATCAGACGGGGGCAACCACAATTGCACATGGTTGTACAGGTAAGGGAAACGACCAAGTTCGGTTTGAAGTCTCTATTGCAGCTTTGGATCCCAATTTAAAAGTAGTTGCGCCTGTTCGTGAGTGGAAATGGTCTCGTGAAGAAGAAATCCAATATGCCAAAGAAAACGGTGTTCCAGTTCCTGCTGACCTTGACAATCCTTACTCTGTCGATCAAAATCTTTGGGGACGTGCAAATGAATGTGGTGTTTTGGAAAACCCTTGGAACCAAGCACCAGAAGAAGCATTTGGAATCACATCTTCGCCAGAAGAGGCACCAGACAGTCCAGAATTTATTGACATTGAGTTTAGCTGCGGGGTGCCCATCTCCCTCAATGGAGAAAAGATGAAAGTGGTGGCTTTGATTCAAAAGCTCAATGAAATTGCGGGCAAACACGGTGTTGGTCGTATTGACCATGTGGAAAATCGCCTAGTCGGTATTAAGTCAAGAGAGATTTATGAGTGCCCAGGTGCTGTGACTTTATTGGCAGCTCATAAGGAGATTGAAGACTTGACTCTTGTGAGAGAAGTGGCTCATTTCAAACCTATTATCGAAAATGAGTTGTCCAATCTCATCTATAATGCCTTGTGGTTTAGCCCAGCAACTCAGGCTTTGATTGCCTATATCAAGGAGACACAGAAAGTTGTCAATGGAACTGCAAAAGTTAAACTTTATAAGGGGAACGCTCAGGTAGTGGCTCGGAAATCTCCAAATTCTCTTTACGATGAAAATTTGGCGACTTATACCAGTGCGGATACTTTTGACCAAGATGCGGCTGTTGGATTTATCAAGCTTTGGGGGCTTCCGACTAAGGTTTATTCAGAAGTTCAGAAAAATGTTGAGTAGTGATGCGATAGAAAGGGACGACGGGATATGCCGAAAAATACAAAATTATGGGGTGGTCGATTTGAAGGCACTGTGGAAGATTGGGTAGAGCAGTTCGGTGCGAGTATTTCCTTTGATCATCAGCTGGCAAAATTTGATTTGATGGGTTCCCTAGCTCATGTTCAAATGCTAGGACAGACTGGCATTTTAAGCTTGGAAGAGGCAGAGCAGATCCAAGATGGTCTGCAAGCTTTGTTGCGAGATTTAGAGGCAGGGGAGCTTCATTTTGATATTGCAAATGAAGATATTCATATGAATATGGAAGTGTTGCTGACAGAAAAAATCGGTCCTCTGGCTGGGAAATTGCACACGGCTCGTTCTCGGAATGACCAAGTCGCAACGGATATGCACTTATATCTAAAGGAGCAGCTTGGCCATGTTTTGGATAAGTTGGCGAATCTGAACAGTGTTTTGCTGGATTTGGCTGAAAAACATGTGGAAACCATCATGCCAGGCTATACTCATTTGCAGCACGCCCAACCGATTAGCTTTGCCCACCATCTCATGGCTTATTACAATATGTTTCAAAGGGACAGCGAACGCTTTGCATTTAACATGAAACATACGGACCTATCTCCCCTGGGTGCGGCAGCCTTGGCGGGGACAACTTTTCCAATCAATCGTCAATTATCGAGTGATTTACTGGGCTTCCAACAACCCTATACCAATTCCTTGGACGCAGTGAGTGACCGTGATTTTATCTTAGAATTTCTGTCAAATGCCAGCATTTTGATGATGCATATGAGCCGTTTTTGTGAAGAAATCATCAATTGGTGCAGTTTTGAGTATCAGTACATTAGCTTGTCTGATAGCTTTTCAACGGGTTCGTCTATCATGCCCCAGAAGAAAAATCCTGATATGGCCGAATTGATTCGAGGGAAGACAGGACGGGTTTACGGGCACTTGCTTGGACTATTGACCGTCATGAAATCTTTGCCTCTGGCCTACAATAAGGATTTGCAAGAGGACAAGGAAGGCATGTTTGATACAGTAGAAACGATTTTGAATTCTCTGGATGTGCTGGCAGGTATGCTATCGAGCATGCAGGTTAATCAGGCCAAAATGCAGCAATCCACAGAGAATGATTTTTCGAATGCGACCGAACTGGCAGACTATTTGGCAGAAAAAGGTCTTCCCTTTAGAGAAGCGCATGAAATAGTGGGGAAATTGGTTCTAGACTCTATCAAGCATGGTAAAAACATCCAAGATTGGGATTTGGAGGAGTTGCAAGTCTACCATCCCTTGATTGAAGAGGATATTTATATCTACTTGCGCCCAGAAACCGCTGTTCAGAGACGGAATTCCTTAGGAGGAACCGGCTTTGAGCAAGTGAAATACCAGATAGAACAAGCGAAGAAAGAACTTAAAGGGGAAAATTGATTCGTTTGCAAAGGAAGAAAGAGAGGTTGAGGTGATTTATCAACCTCTTTCTTGTCTTCTCTAACCAAGCGTGTTATAATGAATACTGCTCAAGCGACCTTCAATCGTTGAAGCACACACGACCTTCAATCGTGAATAAACGAATAGATGGGAGACTTACCATGAGTGATAACTCTAAAACACGTGTTGTTGTAGGGATGAGTGGTGGTGTTGATTCGTCGGTGACGGCTCTCTTTCTCAAGGAGCAGGGCTACGATGTGATCGGTATCTTCATGAAGAACTGGGATGACACAGACGAAAACGGCGTCTGTACGGCGACCGAAGATTACAAGGATGTGGCTGCAGTGGCAGACCAGATCGGCATTCCTTACTACTCTGTCAATTTTGAAAAAGAGTACTGGGACCGCGTTTTTGAGTATTTCCTAGCGGAATACCGTGCAGGGCGCACGCCAAATCCAGACGTTATGTGTAACAAGGAAATCAAGTTCAAGGCCTTTTTGGATTATGCTATGACCTTGGGTGCAGACTATGTAGCGACTGGGCATTATGCTCGAGTGGCGCGTGATGAGGATGGCATCGTTCACATGCTTCGTGGCGTGGACAATGGCAAGGACCAGACCTATTTCCTCAGTCAACTTTCGCAAGAACAACTTCAAAAAACCATGTTCCCATTGGGACATTTGGAAAAGCCTGAAGTTCGCAGACTCGCAGAAGAAGCAGGACTTGCGACTGCTAAGAAGAAAGACTCGACAGGGATTTGCTTTATCGGAGAAAAGAACTTTAAAAACTTTCTCAGTAACTATCTGCCAGCTCAGCCTGGTCGCATGATGACTGTGGATGGTCGCGATATGGGTGAGCATGCCGGCCTTATGTACTATACGATTGGTCAGCGTGGCGGACTCGGTATCGGTGGCCAACACGGTGGTGACAATGCCCCTTGGTTCGTTGTCGGAAAAGACCTGAGCAAGAATATCCTCTATGTCGGCCAAGGTTTCTACCATGATTCGCTTATGTCAACCAGCCTAGAAGCCAGTCAAGTTCATTTTACTCGTGAGATGCCAGAGGAATTTACGCTAGAATGTACGGCTAAATTCCGCTACCGTCAGCCTGATTCTAAGGTGACAGTACATGTCAAAGGAGATAAGGCAGAGGTCATCTTTGCGGAACCGCAACGCGCCATCACACCAGGACAGGCAGTTGTCTTTTACGATGGCGATGAGTGTCTCGGTGGCGGTTTGATTGACAATGCCTACCGCGATGGACAGGTTTGTCAGTACATTTAAGATTTTCTAAGAGGAAAGAGAATGTTTCAGTTTTTTAAGAAAAAAACGGCTAAAAAAGAGCAAACAATGAGCCTCTCTGACTATAAGAAAGAGTATTTGAGAGAGAAAACGACAGAGTCAATTGAAGCCTTGTTCAAGGAATTGAAACAAGCTAAAGTCTGGGTCCCCTTCAATCCGAATCTTCTGGATGAGAGTGATGAACAAGAAGGGGTACGACTAAAACCGGATATTCTGCGAAAGGGAGACGACTACTTCTATCCTTGTTTCTTAACTGAACAAGATATTCCCAGGGACTATTATGACCGTTTTTCCTGGTTGCAATTACCTCTTACGGACTGTTTATCTGTTGCGGAAGAGATAGGGGAGTTTCCGGTGAGAGGGATTGTTCTGGATGCCTTCTCTGACCCAGTCGAGATTGACAAAGGAGCTTTTGAAGCGATTCGCCAATTATAGTACATTTAGATTGACAAATTTTCTCAATTTGCTACAATAATAAAAGCAATAGAAATGATGGTCAAAGCTCATGGATGTTGCAGGCTTTTTTGTCCTGCACTTCTTTGGAGTTTTGACTGTTTTTGTGTCGTTTAAGGGAAAGGACAAAAATGACTCAACAAGACTTTCGGACAACAGTGGGAGACACGGTCTTTGGTGTTCGGGCGGCAGCCTTGATTCTCCAAAATGGCAAGCTCCTAGTTACTAAAGACAAGGGTAAATATTACACTATCGGCGGTGCGATTCAAGTCAATGAAAGCACGGAAGACGCGGTAGTCCGTGAAGTGAAGGAAGAACTAGGTGTCAAAGCTCAAGCTGGGCAGCTAGCTTTCGTGGTTGAAAATCGTTTTGAACAGGACGGTGTTTCCTATCACAACATCGAGTTTCATTACCTGGTGAATTTGCTTGAAGAAGCTCCATTGACCATGCAGGAAGATGTGAAAAGGCAACCTTGTGAGTGGATTGATTTGGATCAGCTCCAGAATATCCAGCTAGTTCCAGCCTTTTTAAAAACAGCCCTACCAGAATGGAACGGCCAACTAAAACACATTCATCTTGAGGAATAGGAGAGAAAATGATGGTTAAGCTTATTGCCCATGTACTTGTTCATAGTGGTGGTGATTATTTGCTCATTCAGCGTTCGGAAATTAAAAGAGGAGAACCCAACGTTTATCCAACTTACTGGGATATTCCTGGTGGCGGGGTTGAAAAGGGTGAACTTCCGCGAGATGGTGCTCTTAGAGAATGCATTGAAGAAGCGGGAGTTAGGCTAGATAGCAGTTCGCTCAAACTTCTTCACGAAGATAGTCAACTGGATACCTCTAAGGATACGGTTTTTACTCGCTTAGTTTATAAAGCAGAGTGGATTGGGGAGAAGCCAATTATCAGATTAGATCCTGAAGAGCATACACACTTTAAATGGGTTACTATGGATCAAGCTCTAGAGGAGGAGAAGTTAGTTCCTTATTTGCGAGAAATTTTTGAAAGGTTAAGAAATGACTTATAATTTTACGGAAGAATACGATATTATTGTAATCGGTGCGGGACACGCTGGGGTCGAGGCATCTCTAGCTGCTAGCCGTATGGGCTGCAAGGTCTTGCTTGCGACCATCAACATTGAAATGCTGGCTTTCATGCCTTGTAATCCTTCTATCGGTGGCTCTGCCAAGGGGATTGTCGTGCGTGAAGTGGATGCCCTTGGTGGTGAAATGGCTAAAACCATTGACAAGACCTACATCCAGATGAAGATGCTCAACACTGGGAAAGGTCCAGCTGTCCGTGCCCTTCGTGCGCAGGCTGACAAGGAGCTTTACTCTAAGGAGATGCGCAAGACAGTTGAAAATCAAGAGAATCTCACCCTTCGTCAAACCATGATTGATGAGATTTTGGTGGAAGATGGTAAGGTTGTCGGTGTGCGTACAGCTACCCATCAAGAATATGCTGCTAAGGCTGTTATCGTGACGACAGGGACTGCACTCCGTGGGGAAATCATCATCGGAGACCTCAAGTATTCGTCAGGTCCTAACCACAGTCTGGCTTCGATTAACCTTGCTGACAATCTCAAGGAACTGGGACTCGAAATTGGTCGTTTCAAGACAGGAACGCCTCCACGTGTCAAGGCTTCCTCTATCAATTACGATGTGACAGAGATTCAGCCAGGAGATGAAGCGCCAAATCACTTCTCCTACACTTCACGTGATGAGGACTATGTCAAGGACCAGGTGCCATGCTGGTTGACCTACACCAACGGTACCAGTCATGAGATTATCCAAAACAACCTCCACCGTGCGCCTATGTTCACAGGTGTGGTCAAGGGAGTTGGGCCTCGTTACTGTCCATCGATTGAGGACAAGATTGTACGCTTTGCGGACAAGGAACGCCACCAACTCTTCCTAGAGCCAGAAGGGCGCAATACAGAGGAAGTTTATGTCCAAGGACTTTCAACCAGTCTGCCTGAGGATGTCCAACGTGACTTGGTTCATTCCATCAAAGGTTTGGAAAATGCTGAGATGATGCGAACTGGTTATGCCATTGAGTATGACATGGTCTTGCCTCATCAGTTGCGTGCGACACTAGAAACCAAGAAAATCTCAGGACTTTTCACAGCTGGTCAGACAAATGGTACATCTGGTTACGAAGAAGCTGCTGGCCAAGGGATTATCGCGGGTATTAATGCGGCTCTGAAAATCCAAGGCAAGCCTGAATTGATTTTGAAGCGCAGTGACGGTTATATCGGGGTCATGATTGACGACTTGGTAACTAAGGGAACCATTGAACCTTACCGTCTCTTGACCAGTCGTGCAGAATACCGTCTCATCCTCCGTCATGACAATGCCGATATGCGTTTGACAGAGATGGGGCGCGAGATTGGCCTTGTGGACGATGAACGCTGGGCCCGCTTTGAAATCAAGAAAAATCAACTTGACAATGAGATGAAGCGCCTAGACAGTATCAAACTCAAGCCAGTCAAAGAAACCAATGCTAAGGTTGAGGAGATGGGCTTCAAACCATTGACTGATGCGGTGACAGCAAAGGAATTCCTTCGTCGCCCAGAAGTGTCTTACCAAGATGTGGTGACCTTTATCGGACCTGCTGCAGAGGACTTGGATGACAAGATTATCGAATTGATTGAAACAGAAATCAAGTACGAAGGCTACATTTCCAAAGCCATGGATCAGGTTGCCAAGATGAAACGCATGGAAGAAAAACGCATTCCAGCCAATATCGACTGGGATGATATTGACTCGATTGCGACAGAAGCCCGTCAGAAGTTCAAACTCATCAATCCAGAAACCATCGGCCAAGCTAGCCGTATTTCGGGAGTAAATCCAGCAGATATTTCTATTTTGATGGTGTATCTGGAAGGTAAAAATCGTAGTATTTCTAAAAATCAAGAAAAAAAAGCATAGAGAAAAACAGCTCCGAAGACGGGGCTGTTTTTTTTGACTTGTATTCAATGAAAATCAAAGAGTATTATTCTTCATCTGGTGTGAGGATCATAGGGATGATAATCGGTTCACGTTCTGTATTTTCATAGAGGAAGGGGCGAATGGCGTTGACAATGGCACCATTGACAGATTGCACGCTAGCATCTTTGTTCTTCAGCGCGATACGAATTGCATTGAAGAGGATGCGCTGGCTTTGGCGAATCAAGTCTCCAGATTCTCTCATGTAGACAAAGCCTCGGCTGAGGATATCAGGCCCAGACAAGATCATTTTAGACTTGAAGTCAACAGTTGCGACTGCTAGAACGACACCATCTTCAGATAGATCTCTACGGTCTTTGAGGACAGCAGCGCCGATTTCACCGATACGATTTCCATCGACATAGATATCTTGGGCATTGAAGTGACCTGCGATACGAGCTGAGTTAGCAGTAAGGGCAAGCACATCACCATTGCTCATGATAAAGATATTGTCCTTCTCGACACCCGTATCCACCGCTAGTCCAGCATGGACTTTCTGCATACGGTATTCACCGTGGACAGGCATGAAGTATTTGGGCTTGATCAAATGGAGCATGAGTTTTTGCTCTTGCTGACCACCGTGTCCAGAGGTGTGGATATTGTTAATCTTACCGTGGATGACTTCGACACCAGCTTCAGAAATGATGTTAATCAACTTGTTGACGCTAGTAGTATTTCCAGGGATTGGGCTTGAAGAGAAGATAACGGTATCGCCGGGTTGGAGTTGCACTTGACGGTGGGTTCCGTTAGCGATACGAGAGAGGGCTGCCATTGGCTCGCCTTGACTACCTGTACAGAGGATCAGAACCTCGCCTGCAGGGTAGTCTTTGATTTCATTTGGCTCGATAAAGGTTCCCTTAGGAGCTTTGATGTAGCCAAGCTCGATCCCGTTGACAATGGCCTTTTCCATCGAACGTCCAAAGACCGCAATCTTGCGTCCAGTCTTAACAGCGGCATCCGTTGCTTGCTGGAGACGGAAGATATTTGAGGCAAAGGATGCAAAGATGATACGTCCTTCGATGCCTTGTATGATCTTCATGATGGACTGACCAACGACTTTTTCAGAGTTGGTAAAGGTCGGTACTTCCGCATTTGTCGAGTCAGAGAGGAGACAGAGAACGCCTTCTTCACCAAGGGCTGCCATCCGGTGCAAGTCTGCAGGTTCCCCAACTGGAGTAAAGTCAAACTTGAAGTCACCTGTACAGACGATTTTTCCTTGAGGGGTATGAATAACAATCCCCAAAGGCTCTGGAATAGAGTGGGTGGTTCTAAAGAAAGTTGCCTTGAGATTTTTAAAGGTCAACTCTGTGTTGTGGTTGATTTCGTAAAGTTTGGCGTTGCGCAAGAGACCGTGTTCTTCGAGTTTTCCACGGATCAAAGCTAAGGCAAGTGGTCCAGCGTAGATAGGGACATTTGCTTGCTTGAGCAGGAATGGAATCCCACCGATGTGGTCCTCGTGTCCGTGTGTGATCAAGACAGCCTTGACGCGGTCGATATTGTCCACGATGTAAGAGTAATCAGGAATGACATAGTCGATACCCAGCAAGTCATCTTCTGGGAATTTAATCCCAGCATCGACGATAATAATCTCGTCTTGGTATTCAATTCCGTATGTGTTTTTTCCGATTTCTCCCAGACCACCGATGGCAAAAACGCCGACTTCTTCAGGTTTAAGAGTGTAGGCCATATTAGAACTCCGTAATCTCGAAAGCGCCAGTTTCTTTTTCGTAATCTAGCAATTTGTCAGACAAGAGTTCGATGAATTCGATGTTGTACTCTGGGCGGTTTTCTTCGACAAGTTGGCGAGCAGCGATACGGCCCTCAAGTTCTGAGCTGGCATCGATGTCTAGGTAAAGTGAGCGTGTTGTTTCACGACGTGGGCTACGTTCTTTTGTTTCTTGATAAAAAACTTTGTAAATCATATAGTTCCTTTCTATTTACAGGTCAGCTTATTCCAAACTTTTAGCAGAGATTTGCTTAATTTCATTCCATTTTGTGTCTAGATTGACCTTGATTCGTTACAATTATTTCAATTATACCACAAAATGAAAAATTAGTAAAAGACGGAAATGGAGAAAGTCAGGAGGGGAAGAAGGAGTAAAAAGATAGGTAGGATTTGGTCGGAGAGCGCTTAGGTGTTATAATTAAAGGGGGAAACTAAAGAGATAGTAGATTTAAGGAAGAATATAGTTCTAGTTTCATTAATCGTTGGAGTGGATGGTTGGGACAGAATGATATCTTTGAAAAAAGAAGAAGCTCTTGAGAAATCTCGAGAGCAAACAAAAAGGCTGAGATAAAATTAAGGGATCTTTCTGAGCAAGCTCAAGGGGCAGCACCTCTACCTGAAGCGAATGCATCGCAACCTTTGAAAGACTTGTCACCAAGTCAGACCAAATCTCAACCTTACCCTATTTTATCATCTACTCAGCTAAGAAGTCAATCTATAAGTATAACGATGTAGACATAGCATGGAGTGGAGTGCTTACTAAAAGGTAAAGACAAGCACTTAATTTAAGAGTAAGCAAAAAGAGAGGACCAATGGTAGTCAGGGGTCTTTACAGCTCAAAGCTGAGGGCAGTCCCACACCCGTACCAGAAGTTGGTACCTTTGAACGCTCTGTCACCAGTCGCCCTATGTTATCCTCTCGATATTTATACTTTACTATAACTTACTGAGGGAATCAACTTTAAAAGCATCAAAAAGCTCCTGACCGAAGTCAAGAGCAGTCAAACACTGGGGGCGAATTGTTCAATCGCAATTTCAGTTCTTTAGAAACCAAAGTTTCAGGGATAGCACTGCAACCCGAAGAGTCAACGACTCAACCTGATTTTCCTACCAGTGTTGAATTACATTTTAACATTGATAGAACAACATTGTCAACAGTTTATATAAAAATAGGAATACCAAAAGGAGGATTAAGAATGTTTAGTTTGTTTGAATTTGCAGTAGGGGTTCGCCTCTTAATTTTTGTAGTCTTTGTAGCTTGTGTCTATGGGGGGAATGCCCTGTTTGTTCATCTGGAACACCGCAAAATAAAGTTCCTTTGGAAGCTTGCTTTTGTGACGCTCTATTCAATTTTTCTCCTCCTGGTCACCTATGTTGTCTGGCTTGTTTTCTACTTTGGTTTAAATGCTTAAAGTCAATTATTCCTCTAGATATACAGAAAATCCATCCCGTCTTGATAGATGGGATGGACTTTTTTTATTTTTAGGTGCTATCTTTATTGTTATGACGATGATTTCTAACATCGAAAATCGAGTTAAAGCATATATGACTTATTTACATTTCTTACGAAGAACCTTTCAATTTCCTTGTTCACTTTTCCATTCAAAAAAAACTACAACTTTTTTTAATTTTTTTGCAGAATTGCCTGTCTAAGTGGCAGGCCCTTTTGTTTCAAAATAAAGAAAATTCCCATGCGCTGGCTTTTGTAGTATAATAGTAAACAGACAAAAAGATAGGAATGTGTTATGAAAGTATTAGCTTTTGATACGTCCAGCAAGGCTCTTTCTCTCGCTATTTTAGAGGACAAGCAGGTTCTTGCCGAGACGACGATTAATATTAAGAAGAATCACAGTATTACCCTCATGCCAGCCATCGATTTTTTGATGGCCAGTTTGGATTGGACACCCAAGGATTTGGATCGAATCGTGGTGGCGGAAGGACCAGGTAGTTATACTGGCTTACGAATCGCGGTAGCAACTGCCAAGACCTTGGCTCATACCCTAAACATTGAGTTAGTTGGCATGTCTAGCCTCTTGGCTCTGGTTCCACGCCAACAAGAAGGCTTACTTGTTCCCTTGATGGATGCGCGTCGCAACAATGTTTATGCAGGATTTTATGAAAATGCCAAACCTGTCATGCCAGAAGCACACTTGTCCTTTGCGGAAGTGCTAGAAAAAGTCACGGATGCTGAACAGGTGACCTTTGTCGGAGAAGTTGGCCCCTTTGTGGAGCAGATCCAAGAACAGCTACCACAAGCTAGCTACCAAGAAAGCTTACCTAATGCAGCTAATCTAGCTTTGTGGGCTTGGGACAAGAAAGCAGACTCCTTGCACGACTTTGTACCAAATTACCTCAAACGTGTTGAAGCTGAGGAAAACTGGCTCAAGAACCATACCGAGTCTGGCGAGCCTTACATTAAACGCCTATGATAGAGATCAAGCGAATTCAAAGACAGCCTGACCTGGCTCAAGCTATTTACGCTGTCATGGAAGCTGTTTACCCAGTCAGTCCTTGGACACTGGAACAAATCCAAGCAGACCTGTCCCAAGACCAAACTTGGTACGCTCTAGCTTATGATGGGGCAGAAGTGATTGGCTTTCTAGCTGTTCAGGAGAATCTCTTTGAGGCAGAAGTCTTACAAATCGCTGTCAAAAAAGCCTATCAGGGTCAGGGAATTGCGTCATCCTTGTTTGCTCAATTGCCGACAGATAAGGAGATTTTCCTCGAAGTCAGAAAGTCAAACCAACGAGCGCAAGCATTTTACAAGAAAGAAAAGATGGCGATCATCGCTGAGCGAAAGGCCTACTACCATGATCCAGTCGAGGACGCCATCATCATGAAGAGAGAAATAGATGAAGGATAGATATATTTTAGCATTTGAGACATCCTGTGATGAGACCAGTGTCGCCGTCTTGAAAAACGACGATGAGCTCTTGTCCAATGTCATTGCGAGTCAAATTGAGAGTCACAAACGTTTTGGGGGCGTAGTGCCAGAAGTAGCCAGTCGTCACCATGTCGAAGTCATTACAGCTTGCATCGAGGAAGCACTGGCAGAAGCAGGAATTACCGAAGAGGATGTAACAGCCGTTGCCGTTACTTATGGACCAGGCTTGGTCGGAGCACTGCTAGTTGGTTTGTCAGCTGCCAAGGCCTTTGCTTGGGCTCATGGGCTTCCGCTGATCCCCGTGAATCACATGGCTGGTCACCTCATGGCGGCTCAGAGCGTTGAGCCTTTGGAGTTCCCCTTGTTAGCACTTTTAGTAAGTGGTGGACACACAGAGTTGGTCTATGTTTCCGAGGCTGGGGATTACAAGATTGTTGGGGAAACCCGTGATGATGCGGTTGGTGAGGCCTATGATAAGGTCGGCCGTGTCATGGGCTTGACCTATCCAGCAGGTCGCGAAATTGATGAGCTAGCTCATCAGGGGCAGGATCTTTATGATTTCCCTCGTGCCATGATTAAGGAGGACAATCTAGAGTTTTCATTCTCAGGGTTGAAGTCTGCCTTTATCAATCTTCACCACAATGCCGAGCAAAAGGGAGAGAGCTTGTCCAAGGAAGACCTGTCAGCATCTTTCCAAGCAGCAGTCATGGATATTCTTATGGCCAAAACCAAGAAGGCTTTGGAAAAATATCCTGTTAAAACCCTAGTCGTGGCCGGTGGCGTGGCAGCTAATAAAGGGCTCAGAGAACGCCTAGCAACTGAAATCACAGATGTCAAGGTCATCATCCCACCCCTGCGCCTTTGTGGAGACAATGCAGGTATGATTGCCTATGCTAGCGTCAGCGAGTGGAATAAAGAAAACTTTGCAAGCTTAGACCTCAATGCCAAACCAAGTCTCGCTTTTGATACCATAGAATAAAGAGTCAGTTTGAGGCTGGTTTTTTGCTAAAATATTTTAGGTAACTATATATCAGTTTACACTAGACACAATATATAGTGCTTACAAGAATATCAAAAAGGCGACTTCCAAGCGGAAATCGTCTTTTTCATGCTTATTTCAAAAATTCATACTCAAATAGGAATGGCACAATTTCAGAATTATAATATTCTTTTACCATTGTTTTCAATGTATTCAAGTGTCCGTTTAATTCGGGATAGTTATAGATTGTTTTATCATTTTCATCTTTTTCAGATGTGTTAAGCTCATCAATAATCTGATAAACTGAATACGTTAATTTAGAATCATAATTTTCCGTCTTCTTAGCTTCTGTTAGGACTTTTTCCCATTGTTCAAATAAAGCAGTCTCTTTAGAACCTTGTTTCAATTTTGCTAAGTTAACTGTTGCTAGCGTATCTCCATTAGTGTTATCCAATGACAACTCATTTCGGTAGAATCGTCCATCAGAACCATATAAACTTCTCATGTGATTTTGCGTTTCAAGTGTTGTGAATAGAAGAATTTTCAATAAGTCTTGTTCAATCTTGTTACTTGATACAGCTTTATTGAAACGTTCAACGCCATCGGCAGATTTCATAATATTAGCACGCTGTGTCCAGTGACGATTATAAGTAATGTAGCGACTGGCGGCAAACATTGGGAGCTTTTCTAGGAAATTGTCTTTTCTTAATGGGAAATACCCTGCACCATTATATAGACTAGCAACTAGTAAAGAAGAAGCCAAGTCAGGATTGTCAAAATTCACTCCAGAAGCTCGCAAATAGCCAATTAGATTGTTATTTATAATTGTCTGAGAAGTAATTTTATTCGTGCCTATTAATTTTGCTCCATTTAACCCCAATACAAAATCAGACAATTTATCGTCACTAAATTTCCGTTTGTCGTAATACACATTACTATATTTCTTATAAATACGATTGATGGTTAAATCTTCTTCTTGTAAGATTTCGTTATTGACTATATTGAATGCTTCAAGAGTAATATTATTTAATTCTTCATCTACATTTGACCAAAGAATACAAGAAACTAACGCATCAATTTTAGTGTGAAAATGTTTTCGATTAAAAGCAAATCCTCTTTCAAACTTTTTATCGATGAGATGAATTTCTTTCCAATATTTGATTGGGCTATAAATAATGTAACTGTCAGTAGGCTGACGAAGATAATATTTGAAACCACTCCAAATAAAGATATTTCCCATCTCATTTACACCCATTCCCTTGACTTCTTGTTTCATCTGTTTCATTAAATAACTTTGTTTCCATTGTGATGATGATGAAGTCTTTTTTGCTTTTTGATGCTCTATACTGCGTGTATCTGCGTAGGGTGGATTTTCATACAAAATAATTGTTACTTTTGGATCGTTGATATAGTGTTGAATAATTTCATTATTGATATATTCCTCGCTAAGAGCATCTGCTCCTCGAACTAACCCCATATTAAAAGTATCTTCTTTTTCAGTTGGTGGAATGATATGACGGACTTTATCTCCAAGCAATTCCAGCAGAACTTTATATTCATAATATTCTATAGTTGAAAGAACACAGTGACTTAATTCCTCGTCGCTCATCAATTTCTCAAGGTTTCCAGTTCCGGCACATCTATCCAAAATAATATAATCATTTCCTTCTGGAACACGTTTAATAGCTTGTCGGACTAGCTCCAATGACTTTTGAACATAAAGTTCAGGAGTGTAGAAAGCTCCTAAATTTTTCTTTTGCAAAGTATCATTGAGTTTATCCATCAAATATTGAAATTGAACATTAGTTTCACCGATATAAGGATTGATAAACTCTTTTAGTTTCTCAGGTTTCCGAATTTCACCAATAATTTTAACTTTACCAGTATGATCACCAATAAAATCAGACTTTTTAGCTCCTTTGTTTTCACGATAAAAACGTTCTGCCCAACCAACAATACAGTTTTCATCAATGTTAATTTTTGTATATTGCTTTGAACGTAGTAAATTAATAAGACGACTTTCGTGTAGTTGATTTTGACCGTATTCTAAAACTTCAAGAGGAGTACCAGCAGAAAAACCAGAGGTTTTTACACTTGCACCACCAAAATATACTTTTTCGATATGTGTTAAATAGTCCTGACTATCAAAAACATAGATTTTTTTATTCGTTAGCGACACAAGCAGAATGTTTTTGGGGATTTCTTTTCCTTTGATTCTCCGAGCAGATAGATATTTGATGGCTTGGAATAGAACAGTGTTAATATCATTTATAACAACTTTAAATTCGATCAGATTTCCATTTACAATACCATCTGTATAATCCGTTAAAATATCATCTATTTTCAAAGTTTTATCAACTAGAGGTAGATAATCTTGATAAAACTTGAGTTGTCCATCAACTTCGTTTGAGAAATGGTTAGGCATATTGTAGCTCTCCATTTCTCTCTAAAGATAACTCAGAAAACTCAACATAAAAAGCCTTCTCACAAAAATGTGAAAATGCCTGTTTTAATGCTTGACAAAAAACACGTCCGATTACATAATCAGCGTGAGCTGTGAGCTGTGAGCTGTGAGCTGTGAGCTGTGAGCTGTGAGCTGTGATTGCGTTCATAATACTTAATTTCCTTTATTTTTGTTACTTCTATTATATCAAAATTTTGAAATCCTGCGAAGAATTTAGACATTATTAAAAGACGATTTCCGTTTGTAAGCCGCCTTTTTGATATTCTCGTAAGCACTATATCTTGTGTCTAGTGTAAACTGGTATATAGTTCCAATATTTTATAATATGTTAAAAAAGGAAAAGTATTTACGAATGGAATAGTAAAGAGGGTTTTGGACAGGAGTTTGGTCATGATTGAAAAGATGGCATTGGGAGAATTTTACAAGGAATTGCGATTGACTAGAAAACTCAAGCAGTCAGATGTAGCTTGTGATGGACTGACAGCATCTCAGCTATCCAAGTTTGAGTTAGGGCAGTTTTCGTGTTATACTGTCTTTGTTTCATAGTATAGGAGAAAATAGAATGAAAAAGATAATCTCTGTACTGCACCCCAAAAGTTAGATTTTTCTGTCTAACTTTTGGGGTGCAGTACAGTTTCAGTCTTTTTTATTTTGACTATCTGTTACTAGTTTTTGCTCAATTCCTTGTTACCTTAAATGAAAAAGTAATTTTAGAATCTAACCACGAAATCCGACTCTATTAAAGTTTGTCAATCATAGAGTTTTTTAGTATAGTAGAAATATGAAATTTACAAAAATAATCAGTGGTTTGCTTGCTCTTGGAGTGATAATCTTATTTATAAAATCTTACCAAAATTTTAAAAATTTGGAATTTCCTAGTACGCAGTTAGTCATGTTTAAATCGCTTTCGTTTTATATGTCTGTAGAATCTTTTGAAAATACATTTGTCGCAGCTGACAAAGTCGTGGAAGAGGAGGAAATGGCCTATCGTGATACTTGGCGTGCAGAAGACCCGTATTTCTATAAAACAGGTCGCCTTTTCTACTATTACGAAAATATGAGATGGGAAGGCTATACTATCCGCGCAGATTTTACGTTTTCAAAATGGCATACCTTGGAAGAAGCGAGGGCTTCTTTTCCTGTTGCTTCAAAAATGGAACAGAAAGAACTACTTGGCAAACTATCGCAGGCTATAAAAACAGAAATTGAATCTTTACCGGACTATCAGTCTATGACAGTTGAAATGGTAGGACTAGATCAAGATTCTTATCAATATAAAGTCAAATTACAAGGGCAAACGGAGGATCTCTGGGTCGAGGTTTATTCGACAGAACTTGGATATCATGAAAAGCCTGAAGATAAGGAGTATGGGGTTGGGATTAGTCAATATCGGAGGCATGCATCGTAATCCTTTCCTTCTATACCATAGAATAAAGAGTCAGTTAATTGTTGACTCTTTTATCTTGGACAAATCCTAGCCTTTTTTTGTATAGTAGAAATATGAAATTTACAAAAATAATCAGTGGTTTGCTTGTTATTGGAACTTTACTCATGCTTTTATTAGCTTGCCAGAATATCAAAAAGACACAACTAGTCTTGTTTGAATCTCTTTCATTCGGCATGTCTCCTAAATCTTTTGAAGAAGTATTGGGAAAGGCTAGCGAAGTGGTGGAAGAAGAGGAAATAGCCTATCGCGATACTTGGCGTGCAGAAGACCCTTATTTCTATAAAACAGGCCGCCTTTTCTATGATTATGAAAATATTTCTTTGAAGGGCTATACTGGTCGAGCAACTTTTACATTTTCAAAGTCGCATCGCTTGGAAACAGTAGCGGCTTATTTTCCTCTTGCCTCAAAAGCTGAGCAGAAAGCATTGCTCAATAACTTATCCCAGACTGTAAAAAAAGAACTTGAAGCTCTTCCAGATTACCAGTCCATGACCACTGATACAGTAGGTCTCTATGATGACGGTTATCGCTATAAAGTCAAGTTGAAGGGACAACAGTGGGAACTCTGGGTCGATGTCTATCCAACAGAAAATAAATATGTTACAGACACAGAAATCGATAAGTATACTATCCGAGTGGATCAATTTCTCATGTATCCATGATGCTTCCTCTTCAGCACTTTTTGCTGGCAATAGGTTTCGAATCCAAAACTTTTTTCTCTTCTTTGAATATGTTATAATAGTCCGTGCTGTAGCTGTGATGACAAACAGCCTCAATTGGAGAGAATATGAGGAGAAGGATGAAAGAAAAAGGATTTTGGGAAGGTGCACAGGCGGCCATGCCGACTGCCCTTGGCTATGTCAGCATTGGCCTGGCTTGTGGGATTATTGGCGCGCCCTATGTGACACCTGTTGAGATGGGCTTGATGAGCCTCTTTGTTTATGCTGGGAGCGCCCAGTTTGCCATGTTGGCACTGATTGCGGTACAAGCGCCTGTAGCAGCTATTGCTATGACGGTCTTTTTGATCAACTTGCGACTCTTTTTGCTGAGCTTGCATGCATCGACCTATTTCCGTCATACTAGTCTCTGGCAAAATATCGGCATGTCTAGTCTCCTGACAGATGAGACCTACGGGGTTTTGATGGGAGAATTAGCCCATACAGACAAGGTCCATCCTATGTGGATGCATGGGAACAATCTCAATAGTTATGTAGCCTGGTTTATTGGGACAGTTGCGGGGACAGCTTTAGGTGGGCTTCTTCCAAATCCTGAGGTCTTTGGCTTAGACTTTGCCCTTGTTGGGATGTTTATCGGGATTTTTACCTCGCAATTTCAGATTATGCAAAGACGGGTTCCTGTACGAAATCTGCTGCGGATCCTAGCCGTGGTTGCGGTGTCCTTCTTTTTGCTCTTGACAGTGGTGTCTCAGTCGCTAGCTGTTTTGTTTGCGACCTTGCTAGGTTGTACCATGGGGGTGGTCTTAGATGGTCAGTAAATATCTTTTGTTAGCCGTTATCTTTTCAGGTCTAGTGACTTGGATTCCCCGTATGATTCCCTTCATCTTGGTCAAGTACAAGGGTTTGCCAGCTATCGTCGAGCGTTTTTTGAAGTTCTTGCCTGTTTCCATTATCTTTGCCTTGATCCTTTCAAGCGTAGTGACCGGAAAGGTTGGGAGCCTTCCTCAGATCAAATGGCTGGACTTTTTAGCAGTCTTTCCAACAGCTTGGGTAGCCTTTCGCTACCGCAATCTAGTGGGTACGGTTCTTTTTGGAGTAGTCTTGATTGCAGTCTTGCGTCTGGTCTTTTAGTCAGCCATAAAAAAAACCTATCACCGAGATAGATATCATATAATGGCGAAAAAAAATATTTTCTGTTAAGATAGTAAAGTATTCTATTTTGGAGGAAATGACATGAAAAAAATCGTCAAATATTCATCTCTTGCTGCTCTAGGACTTGTTGCCGCAGGTGTACTAGCAGCTTGCTCAGGCGGAGATAAGAAAGATACTGCAACTAGCGAAGCAACATCTGGTAAAAAAGAAATCGTCGTAGCAACTAATGCTACACCAAAACCATTCAACTATGAAGAAAATGGCGAGTTGACTGGTTATGAGATTGAAGTAGTTCGCGCTATCTTTAAAGACTCTGACAAGTATGATGTCAAGTTTGAGAAGACAGAGTGGTCAGGAGTCTTTGCAGGACTTGATGCCGACCGTTACAATATGGCTGTTAGCAACATCAGCTACACTAAAGAACGTGCTGAAAAATACCTTTATGCAGCTCCAACTGCTAAAAACCCTAACGTTCTTGTAGTGAAAAAAGATGACCCTAGCATCAAATCGCTTGATGATATCGGTGGAAAATCAACAGAAGTTGTTCAAGGGACAACTTCTGCTAAACAGCTAGAAGACTACAACAAACAACATTCAGATAATCCAACTGTCCTAAAGTATACTAAAGCGGACTTCCAACAAATCATGGGACGCTTGAGCGATGGCCAGTTTGACTACAAGATTTTTGATAAAATCGGTGTTGAAACAGTCATCAAGGACCAAGGTTTGGACAACTTGAAAGTTATCGAACTTCCAAGCGACCAACAACCTTACGTATACCCACTTCTTGCCAAAGGTCAAGATGAGTTGAAGGCATTTGTGGATAAACGCATCCAAGAATTATATAAAGATGGAACCCTTGAAAAGCTATCTCAACAGTTCTTTGGCGGTTCTTATCTGCCAGCAGAAGCTGATATTAAATAGTCGTATGAAATCATCCAGTCTGAGAAAGGCGGATGATTTCTCAATTTTTAGGTATATAGTTTCAAACTATATGTCTGCCTATCTAATAACAATTTGCTAAATCAAATAAAGTATGAGATACTATTACGGTATTATTTTTAAAGGAGATAGAATCATGAAAATTAAAAAATGGCTCGGTGTAGCAGCTCTTGCTACAGTCGCAGGTTTGGCTCTTGCAGCTTGCGGAAATTCAGAAAAGAAAGCAGACAACGAAACAGTTGTCAAAATTGCAACAGTTAACCGTAGCGGTTCTGAAGAAGCGCGTTGGGATAAAATCCAAGAATTGGTTGAAAAAGATGGAATTAAATTGGAATTCACAGAGTTCACAGACTATTCACAACCAAACAAGGCAACTGCTGATGGCGAAGTAGACTTGAATGCTTTCCAACACTACAACTTCTTGAACAACTGGAACAAAGAAAACGGGAAAGACCTTGTAGCGATTGCAGATACCTATATCTCACCAATCCGCCTATACTCAGGTAAAAATGGGGAAGAAAACAAGTACACCAAAGTGGAAGAAATCCCAGATAACGGTGAAATCGCCGTACCAAACGATGCAACAAACGAAAGCCGTGCACTTTACTTGCTTCAATCAGCTGGTTTGATCAAATTGGATGTTTCTGGAACTGCACTTGCAACAGTTGCTAACATCACAGAAAATCCAAAGAACTTGAAGATTACTGAATTGGACGCTAGCCAAACAGCTCGTTCATTGTCATCAGTTGATGCTGCCGTTGTAAACAATACCTTCGTTACAGAAGCAAAATTGGACTACAAGAAAGCACTCTTCAAAGAACAAGCTGATGAAAACTCAAAACAATGGTACAACATCATTGTTGCGAAAAAAGATTGGGAATCATCACCTAAGGCTGATGCCATCAAGAAAATTATCGCAGCTTACCACACTGATGAAGTGAAAAAAGTTATCGAAGAAACATCAGACGGTTTGGACCAACCAGTTTGGTAATAAGACACAGGGAGGTGGGAGAGAGTTTCCACCTCTTGCTTTTGTATAGAGAGTTGATTTTAAAGAGGCACTTGTGGTCGTTCTGAAGACACAAGTAGGTAGTAGAAAGAGAGAGAAAATGGTTTTTCCTAGCGAACAAGAGCAGATTGAAAAATTTGAGAAGGATCATGTTGCCCAGCATTATTTTGAAGTCTTGCGCACCTTGATTTCCAAGAAATCAGTCTTTGCCCAACAGGTTGGACTCAAGGAAGTCGCAAACTATCTGGGTGAGATTTTCAAGCGTGTAGGGGCTGAAGTGGAGATTGATGAGACTTATACGGCTCCCTTTGTCATGGCGCATTTCAAGAGTTCGAGTCCGGATGCCAAGACCTTGATCTTCTATAATCACTATGACACCGTGCCAGCGGATGGCGACCAGGTGTGGACAGAGGATCCTTTTACCCTTTCTGTGCGAAATGGCTTTATGTATGGGCGTGGGGTTGACGACGACAAAGGCCACATCACAGCTCGTTTGAGTGCTTTGAGGAAGTATATGCAGCACCACGATGACCTGCCTGTCAATATCAGCTTTATCATGGAAGGAGCAGAGGAATCTGCTTCCATGTATCTAGATAAGTATTTAGAGAAACACGCAGACAAACTTCGTGGGGCGGACTTGCTAGTCTGGGAACAAGGGACCAAGAACGCCTTGGAACAGCTGGAAATCTCTGGCGGAAACAAGGGAATTGTAACCTTTGATGCTAAGGTGAAGAGTGCGGATGTGGATATCCACTCGAGTTATGGTGGTGTCGTGGAGTCAGCACCGTGGTATCTTATCCAGGCCTTAAGTAGCCTACGTGCCGCAGATGGACGTATCTTGGTGGAAGGCTTGTACGAGGATGTTCAAGAGCCAAATGAACGAGAACTAGCCTTGGTAGATACCTACGCCCAACGCAATCCAGAGGAAATTAGTCGCATTTATGGTTTGGAATTACCTCTCTTACAAGAGGATCGTGCAGCCTTTCTAAAACGGTTCTTTTTCGAGCCAGCCCTTAATATCGAAGGGATTCAGTCAGGTTATCAAGGGCAAGGGGTTAAAACGATTTTGCCAGCAGAAGCCAGTACTAAGCTAGAGATTCGTTTGGTTCCTGGCCTAGAACCGCATGATGTTCTGGAAAAAATTCGGAAACAGCTAGACAAAAATGGCTTTGATAAGGTAGAATTATACTATACCTTGGGAGAGATGAGCTATCGAAGCGATATGAGCGCGCCAGCCATTCTTAATGTGATCGAGTTGGCCAAGAAATTCTATCCACAGGGCGTTTCAGTCTTGCCGACAACAGCGGGGACAGGACCTATGCATACGGTCTTTGATGCCTTAGAGGTACCCATGGTGGCCTTCGGTCTAGGAAATGCCAATAGCCGAGACCATGGTGGAGATGAAAACGTGCGAATCGCCGATTACTACACCCATATTGAATTAGTAGAGGAGCTGATTAGAAGCTATGAGTAGAGATATTATCAAGTTAGATCAGATCGATGTGACTTTTCACCAAAAGAAGAGAACCATCACAGCGGTCAAGGATGTGACCATTCACATCCAAGAAGGGGATATCTACGGAATTGTTGGATATTCTGGAGCAGGGAAATCAACCCTTGTACGGGTGATTAACCTCTTGCAAAAACCATCCGCAGGGAAAATTACCATTGACGACGATGTGATTTTTGATGGTAAGGTGACCTTGACGGCAGAGCAGTTGCGTCGCAAACGTCAAGATATCGGGATGATTTTCCAGCATTTTAACCTCATGAGTCAAAAGACAGCAGAGGAAAATGTAGCCTTTGCCCTCAAACACTCTGGACTCAGCAAGGAAGAAAAGAAGGCAAAAGTAGCTAAGTTGTTGGACTTGGTTGGCTTGGCGGATCGTGCTGAAAACTACCCTTCACAACTATCTGGAGGGCAAAAACAGCGTGTGGCTATTGCGCGTGCCTTGGCCAATGATCCAAAAATCTTGATTTCAGATGAGTCAACGTCTGCCCTTGACCCTAAAACAACCAAGCAAATTTTGGCCTTGTTGCAAGATTTGAACCAAAAATTAGGCTTGACGGTTGTCTTGATTACGCATGAAATGCAGATTGTCAAAGACATTGCCAACCGTGTGGCGGTTATGCAGGATGGGCGTTTGATTGAAGAGGGCAGTGTCCTTGAAATCTTCTCAGACCCTAAACAACCTTTGACACAGGACTTTATCTCAACAGCCACAGGTATTGACGAAGCCATGGTTAAGATTGAGAAGCAAGAAATCGTAGAACATTTATCTGAGAACAGTATCTTAGTGCAACTCAAGTATGCAGGGGCTTCGACAGACGAACCACTTTTGAATGAATTGTACAAACATTACCAAGTAACGGCCAATATCCTCTATGGAAATATCGAAATTCTTGATGGTACTCCCGTTGGAGAATTGGTGGTGGTCTTGTCAGGTGAAAAAGCAGCACTAGCAGGTGCTCAAGATGCCATCCGTCAGGCTGGTGTGCAGTTAAAAGTATTGAAGGGAGGACAGTAAAATGACAGAGTTGATTCAAACTTATCTACCAAATGTCTACAAGATGGGCTGGTCTGGTCAGGCAGGCTGGGGAACAGCCATTTACCTAACTCTTTATATGACAGTTCTTTCTTTCATCATCGGAGGGTTCTTGGGGTTGGTAGCAGGTCTTTTCCTCGTTTTGACAGCGCCAGGCGGTGTCTTGGAAAATAAGGTTATCTTCTGGATTTTGGATAAGATTACCTCTATTTTCCGTGCGGTTCCTTTCATCATCCTCTTGGCAATCATGTCGCCACTCTCTCACTTGATTGTGAAGACGAGCATCGGACCAAATGCAGCCCTTGTGCCACTTTCATTTGCAGTCTTTGCCTTCTTTGCCCGTCAGGTGCAGGTGGTCTTGGCTGAACTGGATGGTGGTGTTATTGAGGCGGCTCAAGCGAGCGGAGCGACCTTCTGGGATATCGTGGGTGTTTACCTATCAGAAGGTCTTCCAGATTTGATTCGTGTGACGACAGTGACCTTGATTTCCCTTGTTGGGGAAACGGCTATGGCGGGAGCAGTTGGTGCTGGTGGTATCGGTAACGTAGCCATCGCTTATGGATTTAACCGTTACAATCACGATGTGACCATCTTGGCAACCATCATTATCATTTTGATTATCTTTACAATCCAGTTCTTGGGAGATTTCTTGACCAAGAAACTAAGTCATAAATAAAAAGAGCCGAAGGGCTCTTTTTAAGTGATTAGATCTTGTGTGTAAGCTTTTTACTAATGGTTTGCCCAACCACAGCACCAATCAAGGCACAAAGGAGAATGCTTGAAACAAAGAGAAGGATTTTGTCCAACTCTGGAGCGACCATGATACGGTCAATGTATTCTTGGGATTTCCCACGCGCAAGTAAGGTGGCCACGTAAGCTTTGGGACGGATCCACATGAGGAAGATAGGGCCACTTGTGCTAAAAGCAAAGACGAGGAAGGAGAGAGTGTTTTTGATTCGATCTCTGTAGTTGCCGAGACGAGCGATAGCATCTGCTGCAAGACCACAGGCGAGTCCTGGGAGAAAGGCACCAGCGCCATGCTTGCTAGCTAGGAAAAAAAGTGCCATAAAAAGTCCTAGAGTGGTAATGGCACCAAAACGAGGAACTTTTACCAGAAGAAACATGTAGACGCTACCCCCAACAAGGGCTGAAAAAGCCGGAGCATAGAACATATTGCCCGTTGAGTCAACCAAGTGACCAAGTACTACTCCAATCGCTAGACAGAGGAAATAAAGGACGACAGCTAAGAGGGTGGTTAAGATATTTTTCTTCATGAGTTTCTCCTTGATATAAACTAACAAAATCAATTGTATCACGCTTTTTGAGGATTGTAAATGGGAGTTCTATATTTTTGAAAACGTTTGAAATATGATATAATAGTTACATCGTTAGTTTAAGGAGAGTAGCATGGGAAAATTTCTAGAATTCGTCTTTAATCGTATCTTTTTGGGAATGATGGCGACGGCTTATTTCTGGCTATTAACACTAGCAGGAGGAGTGGTCTTTGGTTTGGCACCAGCTAGTGCAACTCTTATGAGTTTGTATGCGGAGCATGGGTATACCTATCGAGCATACCATTTGAAGGAAGCTTGGGAATTGTATAAGAGTAATTTTGTCAAGAGCAACCTGGCTTTCTATAGTTTTGTGTTTGTGGATCTTGTCCTAGTTTATGGTTTGTATCTTCTAGTTCAATTGCCCCATCAGACAATTCTCCACCTCTTGGCGACCTTTCTCAATGTCCTTGTAGTTGCTCTTGTCTTTCTAGCCTATACTGTTTCCTTGAAACTTCAGGTGTACTTTGATTTATCCTACCAAAATACCTTGAAACTGTCCCTTATAGGGATTTTTATGAGCTTACCTGCGATTGCCAAGGTTTTACTCGGGTCCGCTCTCCTTGTAGGAGTTGGTTATTATATGCCTGCCTTGCTCTTTTTTGTAGGAATTGGAATGTGGCATTTCTTTATCAGTGATATGTTGGAACCTATTTATGAAAGTATCCATGAAAAATTGGCGACAAAATAGAATGAAGCAGTTCTGGCTTCACTCTCTTTTACGGATTTATAGTTTGGTTATGATCGTGGTCATTGCCAGTTTTGCGATTATGCTATCGTATGCTGACTGGGATTCACGTGAGAAAGAGGCCCAAAGGGTTGCAGAACGTGTGACCACTCGGACAGTGAGTGAAGTGGAATATTATCACAGAGAGTCAACCCAACTTGCTCAGTCTTTGGTTGAAAATCAGGCCCGTATCGAAGGGATTTACAAGTATTTTAGTCTCAGCACACCAGACTATTTCTATTGGCAATTAGAGCGTAAAACTTCGCCTTATATCTCTGTTTCTCTGTATGAAAATATTGATGATCTCTATGTTCGGAATGATTTTGTGACTGGAGTGGCTATTGTTCTTCAGGACTACAAGGAAGTCTATGTTTCGACTAGAGAAAAACGCAGTGGAGAGAAAATTCCTGCGGAGGATTTTAAGCCAACAGCCAATAGTTTTGCCATTCCTGTTTCCGATCCTGTGTCTGACAAGGATTTAGGAGTAATCTATATCTCACTATCCCCAGATGTTTTACATGGCGCTATTGACAATACTCGCGGTCATATCCCGATGGCTGTAACAGTAACTTCGCCTTTTGAGACCGAGATGTTCCATATTGGGGAGAAGGTATCAGCCGAGCGAGAAAACTGGTTTGTAGGAGTCACCTCTCACGGTTATCAGGTTCGAGTTGCTGTTCCTAAAAATTTTGTTCTTACAGGAACTTTGACGAGCTCAGCTGTCATTATTGGGCTAAGTATTCTCTTTATCATTATTTTGTACGTGACCCTTAGACAGACTTTTTCAAATTACCAAAAGCAGGTCGTAGACCTAGTAGATTCGATCGAGGTGATTGCTCAAGGGGAAGAAGGCCTTCGAATCGATACCTCTGAAAAAGACCAAGAGTTGCTTCTCATTGCAGAAACAACCAATGATATGTTGGATCGCCTGGAAAAAAATATCCACGATATCTATCAGCTAGAGCTCAGTCAAAAAGATGCCAATATGCGAGCCCTGCAGGCTCAAATCAATCCTCACTTTATGTACAATACTCTGGAGTTTTTACGGATGTATGCCGTCATGCAAAGTCAGGATGAACTGGCAGATATTATCTATGAATTTAGCAGCTTGTTACGCAACAATATCTCCGACGAGCGGGAAACGACCTTGAAGCAAGAGTTGGAATTTTGCCGAAAATATAGCTATCTCTGTATGGTGCGTTATCCTAAATCCATTGCCTATGGTTTCAAGATTGCACCAGAATTGGAAGAAATGAGGATTCCAAAATTTACACTCCAACCATTAGTAGAAAACTACTTTGCCCATGGTGTTGACCATCGCAGAACGGATAATGTCATCAGTATCAAAGCCTTGAAGGGCCAAGGCTTCGTTGAAATCTTAGTGGAAGACAATGGTCGAGGAATGCCTGCTGAGAAACTAGCTAGCTTGCAAGAAAAATTAGCTCAGCGAAGTTTTGAACACGAGGCAAGTTATAGTGGGGAGCGACAATCAATTGGAATAGTAAATGTACACGAACGCTTTGTTCTCTACTTTGGGGATCGCTACCAAATCAGTGTAGAGTCAGCTGAGCAAGAAGGTGTTCGTTACCATATCACTATCCAGGATGAATAGAAAGGGTAGAAATGTATAAAGTTTTATTAGTAGACGATGAGTACATGGTGACAGAGGGGCTCAAGCGATTAATCCCCTTTGAAAAATGGGATATGCAAGTCGTCGCAACAGCTAATCACGCAGATGATGCTTTGGACTATATTAAGAAAAATACAGTAGATGTGGTCATTTCCGATGTCAACATGCCAGATAAGACCGGACTTGAGATGATTAGGGAAATGAAAGAGCTACTTCCAGATACCTATTATATCTTGCTGTCTGGTTATCAGGAGTTTGAGTACGTTAAAAAAGCCATGAACCTTAGTGTCGTGGATTATCTGGTCAAGCCAGTAGACAAGGTGGAGTTGGGCAATTTATTAGAAAAGATTGCGCAGCAGCTTCAGGAAAAGGTGGAGAAAAGTCAGACCCTCAGTCAAGAATTGGATGAGACAGGATTTACGAACTACCTGTCAGGTAAAGACAGCTGGTGGATTGGTCTATCCAAGGAAAAGCAGGGTTCTTTTACCATTCCTTACTATGTTTTGGGGCAAGACTGGCAGATCTTCATCTCTGATCAACCGCTCGATGGCATCATCGTGACACCATTTGAAGCACCCTACCAGCAGTCCTTTGAGAATTGGAAGATCAACGTTGAAAAAGCCCTCTTCTACGGTTCAGTTAATCTAGAAAAATCCGAGAGTTTGTTTGCTTATTACGAGCCGATTTATCGGGTGATTATCCAAGGGAATATCAATCAAATCATCGAAGAATTAACCCTGCTAGAGAAGGTCGTCTTGGAAAATACCCCGCGCGTGGCCATCACGAAGCAGCTCTTCACTCAGTTTGTCATGGATGTCTTTCATTTGTTTGAACACCTAAAAGCAGATGATATGACCGAGATAGTCAAAGCTATCCATGCCATTAACACCTTTGAAGAATTGGTTGCCTATATCAAAGAAACCTTGACCAAGTTCTTTGGCCAGTACCGCATGAATGAAAATGTGGTGAGCGTGCTGGAGGTGATTGGGCGTGATTATCAGAAAGAGCTCTCACTTAAGGACATCAGCAAGGATCTCTTTATCAATCCTGTCTATCTCGGTCAGTTGATTAAGAGGGAAACCAACTCGACTTTTGCGGAATTGCTCAATAAACAGCGAATTAAGGCAGCGCAGCAACTCTTACTGTCGACCAGTGATAGCATCGAAGATATTTGTTATGCAGTTGGCTATAGTAATGTTGGATATTTCTACAAGGTTTTCCGTAAATTGTGCGGAAAATCACCGAAAGCTTATCGGAAACAAGTTGAAACCAGCTTGTAAAAGTTGTATTTCTGTACAAAAAATGCTATAATATTCAAAATATCTTAAGGAGGAAAACATGAAAAAGAATCCTATTTATCTTTGGGTCTTGTTAGTCCTATCAGCCCTCATTTCATCTATGTCATTATTTGGAATCTTGAGTCCATTGCCAAGTAAAGATGTTCTTCGTGCGAGCCTGGCGAATAGCGGGACGCTTACTGCCCAGCAAATAGAAGACACGGTTAACTATACTTACCAAGTAACAGCATCATCGCACTCAATTTTTAATGTAGTTTTGATTGTTTTATCTGCTATTTTAGTTGTAGTAGCCTTTGTATTTCTAGTACGTAAAAATGTGCAATTCGCAAACTATGCTTATATCGGCTATGTTCTACTAGCGATTGTTGGTTTGGTTTATAGCTATATGAACGTTCAAGATGCGGTTCAATTAATCAAAGATTCTACCCTCGGCCTAGGAATGGGAGCATTTGCACAAGGAACGAATATTTTGTTCATCATTATCAATGTTCTCTTTTTAGCCTTAGTCTTTTACAAGATGTGGCGCCAACAAAAAGATTTGGCCGAAGAAGTCGAAGCAGAAGAAGTTGCCTAAGTATTGACAAAAAAGAACTATCAAGTTACAATCTTGGTAGTTCTTTTTAAATCGTAAACAAAAAATAGAGGTCAACATGAAAAAAATATCCCTAGTGTATATCAGTCTGAGTGGGAATACAGAGAGTTTTGTAACCCGACTCAAGGACTATCTCTTGTCTCAGTATGAGGGAATTGAGGTCCAAAAAATCCATATCAAGGATTTGGTCAAGGAAGGCCAAGAATTCTTTGAAATGGAACATCCCTATGTCGCTTTCTTGCCGACCTATCTGGAAGGTGGAAATGGCGTTGATAACGGCGATGTTGAAATTCTAACGACTCCAGTGGGCGACTTTATTGCTTATGGAGCCAATGCTAGTAAGTGTTTTGGGGTAGTGGGTTCCGGTAACCGCAATTTTAACAATCAATACTGCCTGACAGCCAAGCAGTATAGCCAGCGCTTTGGCTTCCCGGTCCTAGCAGACTTTGAAATGCGTGGTATGCTGGGAGATATTAAAAAAGTCGCAGCAATCATTGCAGACTTGTATGAGTTAGAGACAGAAAAATAAAGTAGTTCTGAGGGGCAGTTGAGATTTTCAACTGCTTTTTGTGTATGCAAAAAGCACCCCGTAAGGGTGCCATTTTATAAACTATCCTGCTTTTCCGATGGCAAGTGCATAGATAAAGAAAATAGCAAAGCCAAAGAGGAAAATCAATCCTGCGATAGCGAGGAGTTTTAGCCAAGAAGGAAGATTTTTATTCTCACGTGTCACCAATACATAGTTCAAAAGAGCGAAGAATGGTGTTGTCAGGAAAGAACCGATCATGGCAAAGCGAAGCATGGTGGAAACTTGACCAGCAAAGAATTTGATGATGACGATACCAATGATAGCGGTAATGGTCATCCAGATGTTCAAAGATTTCCGAGAATCTTCTTTTTGACGAATCAAGAGTCGCAACGATTCCTGATTGACACGAGAGTAGCCATCGATAACGGTGATGACCGTTCCAAAGATACAAAGAAAGGCGATAAAGGTAATCAAATAACGGGACCATTCTCCAAGAACAGAGGCATACATACCCACAAACTGAGAAATGTACTTAGCTGAAGCAGCTTCAACTGCCTGCCCGGTAGGATACTGAATAAGTGCTCCTAGTGCCACGAAGAATACAGCTAGGATAGCAGTTCCAATGTAACCAACGTTAAAGTCGAAAAGAGCGTCCGCTGTATTAAAGTTGACGGTCTTTTTCTTTTCAGCAGACCAGAGTGAATTGATGGCTGAAATTTCAATAGGAGCAGGCATCCATCCTAAGAGGGAAACGATAAAAGGGAGGGCCGCCATTTGCCAAGGTGTCTTTTCGATAAAATCAGAGCTGTATTCAGGATGCTTAATTGCTGCAATGATAACTGCAAGAACTGTTGCAATGGTCAAAGCAGACATAATCCATTTTGCCATACCATCCAATAGTTTGTAGCCACCAAAGAGTAGCATGGCCCAAATGACTGCAACAAGGATAAGGGACCATTGAGTGATGCTAAGACCGATCATTGGGAAGGCACTGGCGATGATAGCTGAGCACAGAATGGCAACACCAGCTGTGTTGACCATAGCTGAAAAGACATTGAGGATAAAGAAAATCCAGAGATAGAGTTTTCCTTTTTCAGCATAGCCTTCCACCAAGGTTTTGCCAGTGTCGGCAGTATATTCGGCACCAAAACGGAAAAATGGATATTTAAAAACATTGGCCAAGATAACCAAGAGGAGTAGTGACCAACCATAAGAACCACCAGCTTGAGTGGAGGATACGATGTGAGAACCTCCAACGGCAGCAGAAGCCATGAGGATTCCTGGTCCCATTGCCTTTAGTTTGCTTGCCCAGGTTGACTGGTTTGATAACGTAACTTGTGACATAATAAACGCTCCTATTTTTGAATTTTCAGAATAATCTGAATAGATAGCTACTATTCTACAAAAAACTTAAAAGAAATGCAAGAATATTTTGAAAAAATACAGAAAATTACAGAAAACTTTACATGCATTAATGAAATTTCTCCAAGGAGAATATGGTAAGTCTAAAAAATCCGAGAAGAAAGCTTCTCGGATTTTGATTATTTCAATTGATCTGTGACGTCTTTTGAGAGCAACATTCCCAGATGGTAAGTTTTATTGATATGTGCAATGACATCATTGATATTTTCAGTCGTGTGAATTTTCTCTTTGATGTCAGACCTAAATGTCTCGTCCTTCAAGAGTTGCTCTTGGTAGAGTCTTTGAAGTCTTTCCTTCTCGTACTTATTGAGCAGAAAAAGGAAAACCAAGCTAAGTACAACGAGGATATAAGCATATTGGCTCATAGGAAATCTCCCAGTGTGATAAAGAAATAGTAAAAGTGAATAAAGTGTTTCATTGAATAGCTGCAAGGCCGAACAAAATATAAATGTTATTTTGCCTCAATCTTTCAGACTGCTTTACAATCAAGTGATTAAAAGATTACGACATGAGCCTAACCAAATCGATATTATTTGGTTAGGTGAATTAGTGAAGCGCCAAGTCAAATCACTATAGTTACGACGTCATGGCCTCTAAATCGATTAAGTGAAGCGACTAATCAAATCCATGATAGGCTTTGACATTCGTTGCTTAGATTGCTTTGCAATCAAGTGATCTAAAGGATTACATACAATCAATATGATTTGATTGACCAATTTATTGAGGTGTTTAGGCAAGTGTCTCTGGTTACGACGTAAAGAAACATAAATCGACAATATTTATGTTTCTTTACTAGTGAAGCGCCTAGCCAAAGTCCGAATAGGATTTGGCGTTAGTTACTTAGATTGCTCCGCAATCAAGTAACTTTGGCGATTTACATCTTCTCTGGCGCTTCTACTCCGAGCAAACGAAGAGCTTCTTTGAGGACGACTGCGGTTGCGTAGCTGAGGGCCAGACGGCTGTCGCGCTCAGGACTTTCATCTAGAATACGTGTATGTGCATAGTACTTGTTAAAAGCTTGAGCCAAACTAATCGCAAATTTCGCAATGATAGAAGGTTCAAAATTATCTGCTGCACGATTGATAATGCGTGGGAAGTCTTGGAGTAGTTTAATGATTTCCCAGCTTTCAGCATCCTTCAGGCTGTAGTTGCCAGCTGTATCTGGTTTGAAATCAGCTTTGCGCAAGATAGATTGGATACGAGCGTAGGCGTATTGAACGTAAGGTCCAGTTTCCCCTTCAAAGGATACCATAGCTTCAAGGTCGAAGTCATATCCATTTGTACGGTCGGTCTTAAGATCATAGAACTTGATAGCCCCGACTCCAACAGCGTGGGCAACCTGGTCTTTATTTTCTAACTCAGGATTTTTCGCTTCGATTTGGGCCTTGGCACGACTAACAGCCTCTGCAATAGTAGGCTCTAGCAAGATGACATTTCCTTTACGAGTAGAGAGTTTTTTCCCTTCTTTTGTTACCAATCCAAACGGAACATGGACAATGTCTTGGCTCCAATCGTAGCCCATCTCTTGTAGTACTGCCTTGAGTTGTTTGAAGTGGGCAGATTGCTCTTGACCAACAACATAGATGGATTTTGCAAATTGGTATTCGTTTTTACGGTAGAGGGCTGCAGCCAAGTCACGTGTGATATAGAGAGTTGCACCATCAGATTTTTTGATAAGGGCTGGATGTTCAATTCCATATTTCTCAAGATTGACAACTTGGGCTCCCTCTGACTCAACAAGAAGTCCTTTTTCAGCGAGAATGTCTACAACAGCATCCATCTTATCATTGTAAAAGGCTTCTCCGTTGTAGCTGTCAAATTCGACTTGCAATTCATTGTAAAGGCGGTTGAATTCCACTAAACTTTCATCACGGAACCATTGCCAGAGAGCGAGGGCTTCCTCATCTCCATTTTCCAGTTTACGGAACCATTCGCGTGCTTCTTCGTCCAAGCTAGGATCTTTTTCAGCTTCAGCATTGATGCGAACGTAGAGCTTAAGAAGTTCATCGATTGGATGCGCTTTAACGGCCTCCTCATTTCCCCATTTCTTGTAGGCAACGATCAACATTCCAAACTGTTTGCCCCAGTCTCCTAAATGATTGACCTTGACCGTTTGATAGCCGATTTTTTGGAAAATATGTGACAAGCTATCTCCGATAACTGTTGAACGCAAGTGCCCAATAGAGAATGGTTTTGCGATGTTGGGACTAGACATATCAATAACGACATTTTCTTGCTTGCCAATGGTTTGGTCAGCATAGTGCTCTTTCTCAGTAATAACATCCTGTAATACTTGAGCCGAAATAGCAGATTTATCAAGGAAAAAGTTGACGTAAGGTCCAGTAGCAACAACCTTTTCAAAGGCTTGACTATTGATTTTTTCAGCAATATCTGTTGCAATCATTTGAGGAGCTTTACGCTCGACCTTTGCTAGAGAAAAGGCAGGGAAGGCGATGTCTCCCATTTCTGAGTTTTTAGGTGTTTCCAGTAAATTTAAAATAGCCTCTTGGTCCAGACTATCAATGACGCTAGCCAACTCGCTAGCAATCAATTCTTTTGTATTCATAAGGGCTCCTTTTGGGCTTTTTTACTATTTTAACACAATTTACTACATTTTTTGAGAAAGAAAAGAATTTTTTTGAATTATCTATTTTTTTTGGTATAATATAGTTATAAAATAAATGTAAAATTTGTTATAAATATTCGCTTAAGAGGATAATATGAGAAAAAGAGAACGGCATCAGTTGATTAAAAAGATGATCGCTGAAGAAAAACTTGGGACACAAAAAGAGATTCAAGATCGTTTAGAAGCTCGTAATGTTTATGTGACACAAACGACTTTGTCGCGTGATTTGCGTGAAATCGGCTTGACCAAGGTTAAGAAAAATGATATGGTGTATTATGTACTAGCAAATGAGACAGATAAGATTGATTTAGTTGAGTTTTTGTCTCATCATTTAGAAGGTGTTGCAAGAGCAGAGTTCACCTTGGTACTGCATACCAAACTTGGGGAAGCTGCAGTCTTAGCAAACATTGTAGATGCAAACAAGGATGAATGGATTTTAGGAACGGTTGCTGGTGCTAATACCTTATTGGTTATTTGTCGAGACCAGCACGTTGCCAAGCTGATGGAAGATCGTTTGCTAGATTTGATGAAAGATAAATAAGGTCTTGGGAGTTGCTCTCAAGACTTATTTTTAGCAAGGAGAGACGAAAAATGGCAACAGAAAAGCTATCACCCGGCATGCAACAGTATGTGGATATTAAGAAACAATACCCAGATGCTTTTTTGCTTTTTCGAATGGGTGATTTTTACGAGTTGTTCTATGAAGATGCAATTAATGCAGCACAAATTTTAGAAATTTCCTTAACGAGTCGGAATAAAAATGCAGAAAATCCGATACCAATGGCGGGCGTCCCCTATCATTCTGCCCAGCAGTACATCGATGTTCTGATTGAGCAGGGCTATAAAGTTGCCATTGCAGAACAGATGGAAGATCCCAAACAAGCAGTGGGGGTTGTCAAGCGAGAGGTGGTCCAGGTCATCACACCTGGAACGGTCGTTGATAGCAGTAAGTCGGATAGTCAGAATAATTTCTTGGTTTCCTTAGATCGTGATGGCAATCAGTTTGGTCTGGCTTATATGGATTTGGTGACGGGTGATTTCTATGTGACAGGTCTACTAGATTTCACGTTGGTTTGTGGGGAAATTCGCAATCTCAAGGCTCGTGAAGTGGTGCTGGGTTATGACTTGCCTGAGGAAGAAGAACAAATTCTAAGTCGTCAGATGAATCTGGTGATTTCCTATGAGAAAGAAGGTTTTGAGGACATCCATTTATTGGGTTCACGACTGGCAGCTGTGGAGCAAGCGGCAGCTAGTAAGCTACTCCAGTATGTTCACCGAACCCAGATGCGGGAATTGAACCACCTCAAACCAGTTATCCGCTATGAAATCAAAGATTTCTTGCAGATGGATTATGCGACCAAGGCTAGTTTGGATTTGCTTGAGAATGCCCGTTCAGGCAAGAAGCAAGGGAGTCTTTTCTGGCTTTTGGATGAAACCAAAACAGCTATGGGCATGCGGCTCTTGCGTTCTTGGATCCATCGTCCTTTGATTGATAAGGAGCGAATCATCCAACGTCAAGACGTGGTGCAGGTCTTTCTTGACCACTTCTTTGAGCGCAGCGATTTAACGGATAGCCTCAAGGGTGTTTATGACATCGAACGTTTGGCTAGTCGGGTTTCTTTTGGTAAGACCAATCCAAAGGATCTCTTGCAATTGGCGACCACCTTATCTAGTGTACCACGGATTCGAGCGATTTTAGAGGGAATGGAGCAGCCTGCTCTGGCCTACCTCATCGCACAGTTAGATGCCATTCCTGAGTTGGAGAGCTTGATTAGTGCTGCCATTGCTCCTGAAGCTCCTCACGTGATTACGGAAGGTGGCATTATCCGTACGGGATTTGATGAGACCTTAGACAAGTACCGTCGTGTGCTCAGAGAAGGGACTAGCTGGATTGCTGAGATTGAGGCTAAGGAGAGAGAAAACTCTGGCATCAGCACGCTTAAGATTGACTACAATAAAAAAGATGGCTATTATTTCCATGTGACCAATTCGCAACTGGGAAATGTGCCATCCCACTTTTTCCGCAAGGCAACACTGAAAAACTCGGAACGCTTTGGGACAGAGGAGTTAGCCCGTATCGAGGGGGATATGCTGGAGGCGCGTGAGAAGTCAGCCAACCTAGAATATGAAATCTTTATGCGTATCCGTGAGGAAGTCAGCAAGTACATCCAGCGTTTGCAGGCTCTAGCCCAAGGAATTGCAACGGTTGATGTCTTGCAAAGTCTAGCAGTTGTGGCTGAAACTCAGCATTTGATTCGACCAGAGTTTGGGGATGATTCACAAATCAATATCCAGAAAGGGCGCCATGCTGTCGTCGAAAAGGTCATGGGAGCTCAGACCTATATTCCAAATAGTATCCAGATGGCAGAAGATACGAGTATTCAGCTAATTACAGGGCCCAACATGAGTGGGAAGTCAACCTACATGCGCCAGTTAGCCATGACTGCGGTTATGGCCCAGCTGGGCTCGTATGTGCCGGCGGAGAGCGCCCATTTGCCGATCTTTGATGCTATCTTTACCCGTATCGGAGCAGCAGATGACTTGGTTTCAGGTCAATCAACCTTCATGGTAGAGATGATGGAGGCCAACAATGCCATTTCGCATGCGACCAAGAACTCTCTCATTCTCTTCGATGAATTGGGACGGGGAACGGCAACATATGATGGGATGGCTCTTGCCCAGTCCATCATCGAATACATTCATGAACATATCGGAGCCAAAACCCTCTTTGCGACCCACTACCATGAGTTGACCAGTCTGGAGTCCAGCTTGAAAAACTTGGTCAATGTCCATGTGGCGACCTTGGAGCAGGATGGGCAGGTTACCTTCCTTCACAAGATCGAACCAGGACCAGCTGACAAATCCTACGGTATCCACGTTGCTAAGATTGCTGGCTTACCAGCAGAACTTTTATCAAGAGCGGATAAGATATTGACTCAACTGGAGAATCAAGAGACGGAAAGTCCTGCTCCAATGAGAGAAACAAGTGCTGTTACTGAACAGATGTCACTCTTTGATACCCCTGCAGAGCATCCTATCCTAGCAGAATTAGCTAAACTGGATGTTTACAATATGACACCGATGCAGGCTATGAATGTCTTGGTTGAGCTCAAACAAAAGTTATAAAAAAATCCCACTCACATTTTTGTGAGTGGGATTTTTCTCTATTACTTTTTATGGGCCAAAAGTTGATTGATGTGGTCTACTTTTTTAGCTTCTCTTTTATAGAGAATAGCCCAGATGATGAGGTAGACAATCGCAAACTCTGGAATGAGCTGGAGATAGAAGGTCCAGTGGAAGGGGAACCAACCAGCCAGAGTTGCTAGTGGAACAAAGCCAATCAGCATGAGGAAGAAATGGGAAAGTGTGGCACGGAGCAGGCTCCAGTCACGGCTGAATAAGCGGCTGCCAAAGCTAAAGAGAACACCGATAGCTGACCAGATGACCATACAGTAGAGCAAGACTAGAGCACCGTGAACCTGATGTTGAGCCATCGCTTGGCCGATAAGAGACTCGGGACTCAGTGGGGCATAGGTATTTGGTGCATAAATGAGTGAAAAAAGGATAGAGAGGATGAGGCCGATAAGTACACCAGTGGCTGCATCGTGAAAGATTTGTTTTTTCATAGTTCTAATTTCTCCTTGATGGTTTTTAGGTAGCGGCGTGAAGAGTAGGTGAAGCTTTCGTTTTTTAAGAAAATTTCAACCAGACCGTTGGGCGTGAGCTTGAGATGAGAGATGGAGTCGATATTGACGATTTCAGATTGGGAAATTTGGATAAAAGTGGTCGGTAGAATTTCAAGAACTTGATAGAGTCGCAAATCAATGCTGTAGGTCTGACTCGACGTTTCTGCTAGAACCTTGCGATTCTCGATATAGAAGCGTTGTATCTTACCAATCTTAACTAGATAGACCTGATCATCAATCTTTCCTTTGATTGTTTCTTTTTGGTCAAGATTTTCAGCGAACTCGATGACTTTCTGGACTTTTTCGATCGGCTGAGGAGTTTGGACAATCAACTTTTCCTCCTCGTAAGTCTCTTTAATCTGTAGTTCTACTTTCATAAATTTCTCTCCTTATATTTCATACAAAATTGTGATCACTTCTTGTACACCTTTATTAAACACTATTTTACGACCCATGGCAAGAGCTTTTGTCTATGTGGAGAGATTTGGAGTCTATGTGGTATTTGCTTTTTCTGATAGCATTTGAAATATGGTATAATAGCACTAATCAATTTCTAGGAAAATAGATACAGAAAGGGGCTGAAAGATGTCTCATATTATTGAATTGCCAGAAGTGTTAGCAAACCAGATCGCGGCAGGGGAGGTTATCGAACGTCCTGCCAGTGTGGTCAAAGAGTTGGTAGAAAATGCCATTGACGCGGGTTCTAGCCAGATTATCATTGAGATTGAGGAAGCTGGTCTCAAGAAAATTCAAATCACCGATAATGGTCATGGAATTGCCCACGATGAGGTGGAGTTGGCCTTGCGTCGCCATGCGACCAGTAAGATAAAAAATCAGGCAGACCTCTTTCGGATTCGGACGCTTGGTTTTCGTGGTGAAGCCCTGCCTTCTATCGCTTCTGTCAGTGTGCTGACTCTGTTGACGGCGGTGGATGGTGCGAGTCATGGGACTAAGTTAGTCGCGCGTGGAGGTCAAGTTGAGGAAGTCATCCCAGCGACTAGCCCTGTAGGAACCAAAGTTTGTGTGGAAGACCTCTTTTTCAACACACCTGCCCGTCTCAAGTATATGAAGAGCCAGCAAGCGGAGCTGTCTCATATCATTGATATTGTCAACCGTCTGGGATTAGCTCATCCTGAGATTTCCTTCAGTTTGATTAGTGATGGCAAGGAAATGACGCGGACAGCAGGGACTGGTCAACTGCGTCAAGCCATCGCAGGGATTTATGGTTTGGCGAGTGCTAAGAAGATGATTGAAATTGAGAACTCTGACTTAGATTTTGAAATTACAGGTTTTGTGTCTCTGCCTGAGTTAACTCGAGCAAATCGTAACTATATCAGCCTCTTCATCAATGGCCGCTATATCAAGAACTTCTTGCTCAATCGCGCTATTCTTGATGGTTATGGAAGCAAACTCATGGTAGGGCGTTTTCCACTGGCTGTCATTCACATCCATATTGACCCCTATCTAGCTGATGTCAATGTCCATCCAACTAAGCAAGAAGTGCGGATTTCTAAGGAAAGAGAACTGATGGCGCTGGTTTCAGAAGCTATTTCAAATAGTCTCAAGGAACAAGCCTTGATTCCTGATGCTTTAGAAAATCTTGCCAAGTCGACCGTGCGCAATCGTCAAAAGGTAGAGCAGACCATTCTCCCACTCAAAGAAAATACGCTCTACTATGAAAAAACAGAACTCTCAAAACCTAGTCAAGTTGAGGTGGCTGATCACCAGGTTGAATTAACTGAGGAGGGTAGGGACCTAACTCTGTTTGCCAAGGAAACCTTGGACCAGCTAACCAAGCCCGCAAAACTGCATTTTGCAGAGAGAAAGCCTGCTAACTATGGCCAATTAGACCATCCAGAGTTAGATCTTGCTAGCCTCGATAAGGCTTATGATAAGCTGGAGCGAGAAGAAGCATCGAGTTTCCCAGAGTTGGAGTTCTTCGGACAGATGCACGGGACTTATCTTTTTGCCCAAGGGCGAGATGGACTCTACATCATAGACCAGCACGCGGCTCAGGAACGAGTCAAGTACGAGGAATACCGTGAAAGCATCGGCAATGTTGATCAGAGCCAGCAGCAACTCCTAGTGCCCTACATCTTTGAATTTCCTGCGGATGATGCGCTTCGTCTCAAGGAAAGAATGCCTCTTTTAGAGGAAGTGGGTGTCTTTCTAGCAGAGTACGGAGAAAATCAATTTATCCTGCGTGAACATCCTATTTGGATGGCAGAAGAGGAGATTGAGTCAGGCATCTATGAAATGTGTGATATGCTCCTTTTGACCAAGGAAGTTTCGATCAAGAAATACCGAGCAGAGCTGGCTATCATGATGTCCTGCAAACGGTCTATCAAGGCCAACCATCGCATCGATGACCACTCAGCCAGACAACTCCTTTATCAGCTTTCTCAATGTGACAATCCTTACAACTGTCCCCACGGACGTCCTGTTTTGGTGCATTTTACCAAGTCGGATATGGAAAAAATGTTCCGACGAATTCAGGAGAATCATACTAGCCTCCGTGAGTTGGGGAAATATTAAGAACACAAAAAGCCTTTGTTTTTTCCAAACAAGGCTTTTTAGCTTTTCTATGGTGGGAATTTTGAATGGACATGGCAACTTGCCATGAGGTTTACACTTGCTTGACAAGAAAAAGTAATGAGAAATATGATTCAATTGACTCAAGGTTTCATAGAGTCGTCTTGGTTTGAGGGATTCTCAAGACCAATCACTTTATCAAGATAACGTTGTTTGGTTTTGAGAGTCTTGCTGATAGCAATCGCTGAAGCAATCAAAAGAACGAAGGTCAGCCAAATCCAGGCGGTGAACTCGGCTGGAAAACTAGAACCAGCTAAAAAGAGATAGATAGCCAGAGCTAAGACGAAAATATAAATCACTTGCCAAAGACCAAAGGATTTAACCTCCTTATAGTATTTGTCCTTGTCTTCCTCAAAAATTACTGCTGTGGAATCTTTTTCAGAGTTTTCATCCAGTAGCAGATAGTCAGTTGTCACTTGAAAAATCTTGCTTAATTCAATGATTTTTTCGATTTCAGGAAAGACTTGTCCAGACTCCCATTTTGAGATGCTTTGCCGAGAAACATTGATTTGTTCAGCTAGCTTTTCCTGGGACCAACCTTTTTCCTTTCGGAGCTCAAATAGTTTTTCTGTGAGTTTCATGATTCTATCCTCCTTTTTCTACCTCTATCCTAACAATTTTTACTTATAATGAGAATACAATCTCTTGTACTATTTGTCAACTAGAGGTTGCACTTGTGTTTGCAGTTTTCAGCAAAAAAATATGATATACTAGGTAAGAAAAAGCGAAGAAATTATGAAAAAGGAATGAAAGATGAAAGAATTTTTTGCCCTCCCCAAGCAAATTCAAATGCGGGAATGGATGAGCTTTGTAGCACGGATTTTAGAGAGTGCCATTACTCCTTTTATGGCCATGTACTATGTTCAATATTTTGGAGCCTTTTGGGCGGGGTTATTGATGATCACAACCAAACTCATTGGTTTTTTAGCTGGACTGTATGGTGGACATTTGGCGGATCTTTGGGGACGTAAGAAAGTCATTGACTGGGGAAACTTTGGTCTTGCGAGTGGCTACTTTCTTGTGCTGCTGGCAAATATGCCTAATCATATTTTTCCCTTTTTGACTTTTGTCGGAATGTTGCTGGCAGAGACCGCAGGAACTTTCTCTTGGCCGGCTATTGATGCGATGATTATTGATTTGACCGACGAGCAAAATCGCCGTTTCGTTTATACGATTAGTTATTGGTTTGTCAATGTATCCGTTATGTTAGGAGCAGGGCTTGCAGGTTTCTTTTACGACCACCATTTTTTTGAGTTGCTTCTGGTTTTGACGGTGATTAGCTTCTTGAATTTTTTCCTCGCTTGGAAATATTTTTCAGAAAGCAAGCCAGCTAATCTGGTCTTTGAGCATGGTAGCAGTCCTTTGGCAACTGTGAAAAATTATGCTTCTGTTTTTCAGGACAAAATTTTCCTACTTTATACGTTAGGGACTGTATTTAATGGTGTTATCTGGTTGCAAATTGACAATTATATACCCGTTCATTTGAAAGAGTCATTCATCGCGAGTAGTGTTTTCGGTATTCATATTTCAGGAGCTAAGATGCTCAGTATCATGGTTTTTATCAATACCCTGATTATTGTTTGCTTCATAACGACTGCCAATCGTTTGACCAAGGAAATGAAGATCATACCGCAGTTTTTATTGGGAAGTATTATCTTCGACTTGGGTATGCTTTTCACCATTGTCTTCAGGAGTTTCTGGGCTCTGTTTTTGCTAGCCATTCTCTATACTATGGGGGAACTCATCTGCATGCCGCCAAGCCAAGTTTTGCGGGCGGAAATGATGAATGAGAATAAGCTCGGAACCTACTCAGGTTTCCTTAATATGGCGCAGCCTTTAGCGTCTATTTTAGCGGGGGCGATGATTTCTATCAGCGCTACAACAGGTGCTGTAGGTGTTTGGCTCGTTTTTATTGTGTGTGCAGTACTTGGGCTGCTTCTTATCATCAGAGCAGCGCATTTACACGGAATTGCAAATCAATTATAGAAAGTGAAAATAATGTACGAATATCTTAAAGGAATCATTACCAAAATCACTGCTAAATATATCGTCCTTGAGGCAAATGGTATAGGTTATATTTTGCATGTAGCCAATCCCTATGCTTACTCAGGTCAGGTCAATCAAGAAACTCAAATTTATGTGCACCAAGTTGTCCGTGAGGACGCCCATCTGCTCTATGGTTTTCGATCAGAAGATGAGAAGAAACTCTTTCTTAGTCTGATTTCGGTATCAGGGATTGGTCCGGTATCAGCTCTTGCTATCATCGCAGCTGATGACAATGCTGGCTTGGTTCAGGCGATTGAAACTAAGAACATCACCTACTTGACTAAGTTCCCTAAAATTGGCAAGAAAACAGCCCAGCAGATGGTGCTAGACTTGGAAGGTAAGGTAGTTGTGGCTAGCGATGACCTTCCTGCCAAGGTGGCAGTGCAAACCAGCGCTGAAAACCAAGAACTGGAAGAAGCCATGGAAGCCATGTTGGCACTGGGTTACAAGGCGACTGAGCTCAAGAAAATCAAGAAATTCTTTGAAGGAACGACAGATACAGCTGAGAACTATATCAAATCGGCCCTTAAGATGTTGGTAAAATAGGAGAATAATATGACAAAACGCTGTGGTTGGGTTAAAATGAACAATCCTTTATATGTGGCCTATCATGATGAAGAGTGGGGTCAACCCCTTCATGATGACCGTGCTCTTTTTGAGTTGTTGTGTTTGGAAACTTACCAGTCGGGTCTATCTTGGGAAACGGTACTAAACAAACGCCAAGGATTCCGAGAAGTCTTTTACAACTACCAAGTTCAACGTGTCGCGGAAATGACAGATGGCGAGTTGGAAGCCTTGTTAGAGAATCCAGCCATCATCCGAAATCGTTCCAAGCTCTTTGCGACACGTGCCAACGCCCAAGCATTTTTGCAAGTCCAGAAAACCTACGGCTCTTTTGACGCTTATCTCTGGTCCTTTGTTGAGGGGAAAACGATTGTAAATGATGTTCCTGACTATCACCTAGCACCTGCTAAAACAGCCTTATCTGAAAAGTTATCTCAAGATCTCAAAAAACGTGGTTTCAAATTCACAGGTCCAGTCGCAGTTTTAGCTTTTCTACAAGCAGCAGGTCTGATAGATGATCATGAGAATGATTGTGAGTGGAAAAACGGAAATTAGTGAGTGCAGGCGTCTAATTATCTGAGAATATAGAAAAAGCTGAGAAGAGTTTCTCAGCTTTTTGATTATATGCTAGTAACTTTTATAGTGCAGTAAGAAATGTCAGTCCACCTAAGACAACGCCAGCTGAGTTTGGAATAATTAGTATCCAATCCTTCTTAGGTTCTTTTGTCCACCCGTAAATAACCCAAATTAAACAAGATACTGCTGCGGATAAAGGCTGGAATGGTTGAGCTTTGTTGCCTTGTAAATTGGCAAAAATTTGTGGGATGTAGGCGATAAATACAATAATCCCGATAAAGGCCCCGATTGAACCGACAATTTGATTTATTTTTTGTTTAGTCATATACACCTCCTTTAAAAAGATATCATAGAAATAAGCAAAATGCAATAAATTCAGACACAAATTGTAACGAAAATCAATACCAAAGCACAAAAATGGAGAAATTGTTTATTTTTTGTTATCGTCAAAGCGAATGACTTGCTCCTGTGCATCTACATAGGCGTGAACGCCAAAGGGCACAATGGCTCTTGGTGTGGCGTGCCCAACGTTTAGATTATAGACAATCGGGATATTGCTATCAATGATGTCCATTAGTGCCTCCTTATAGTCGTCATAGAAGGTTTCATCCATAGGTTTCCCGACCAAGAGTCCACTGATGACCTCAAATATCCCAGTTTCTTTCAAAGCCTGCAACATTTTTTTGAAATCATCAGGTTCAGGCTTTTCTTGACTTGTTTCTAGCAATAGAATCTTTCCTTCCCAGTCGGATAAGTCAGGGAAAAGTTTGTATTTTTGGCAGAGGTCTGTGCTATCTGCGTGTAGAGAGTTGTCAAAAATATCATAGAGAGACTCAAGACAACCACCGAGGATTTCTCCCTCAAACTGGGCATTGCCTTGTAACAAGTCAAAACCTGTATTTGCATGGCTGACACGAGGTGTTCCCAAGGCATTGGGACTAAAATCAGTCCGTTCCTCATACCAAAGGTCGCTAGGGCGGATTTCTGAGATTCTCCCAGTCTCGATCAATTCTTTAAAGTAGTGAAGGCTATAAGATAACATCTCCTTGTCTAACTCACAAATGTCCGCTAGAAATGATTGGCCGTAAAAAGTCTTGATTCCTAGTTTGTGTAGCATAAGGTGGTTCATGGTCGTATCCGAGAAACCGAGAAAAATCTTTGGTTTGATAACCTTTTGTAGTTGGTCATTTTCAAAAAGATAAGGTAGCAAGCGATAGGTATCGTTTCCACCAATGGCGCATAGGATCATGTCGATACTATCATCAGAAAAGGCCTGAATCAAATCCTCTGCACGAGCTTCAGGATGTTCTTTGATAAAGTCCAAGCCCTTTAGCGAATGAGGCAAAAAGATAGGGTTGAGTCCGAGGTCCTTGAGACGTTGGAGACCCAAATCGACTTCGTGTTTGACAAAATCCTCTCCGATAACACCGCTAGACAAACTAACAATACCAATAGTAGAAATCATATCTCATCCTCCTAGAAATAGATTGAGCCTATTTTATCACAAAAGATGAGATAAAACTATAAGAATGAAACTCAGAAGTGCTATTGAATCTCAAGAAAGCAAGTGAAAAGCAACCGCCTGTGCAGTTGCTTTTCGTTTTTCTAATCTCTAATCTCACTAGATATGAGTTACTTGGTCAACTCTTGATTATAGGAGAGAGCTAAATCAATCCAGTAAGGAAGTTCTTTTTGACCTTCAATATCTAGGTCTATATAGCCATGATAAGGTCGCCCTCTCATCAATGTAGTATGAGCTCCTGTTCGGGGTAGAACTTGCTTCTCCATTTCCTTGCCAATTCTGACCATAACCAGCTCATGATTTCTGGAACTGACAGTAAGAGCCATTTTCCCACGAATCATAAATGCTAGGCCACCAAACAGCCTCTTTTCTTCTAGCTCTTCTTCGAAAATTTGGGGAGGAAGTTTGAGCGCTAGAATTTTTCGAATCTGCTGAGCTAAAGATTGACTATATGCCATAGCTTTTCACTTTTCTTAATAACGTGATGGGCCCGCGCTTGCGCTTCGGATATTGAAACGTTTCTTGAGATAGAAGCGAAGAGCGAGAAGGGCAGCTCCCAGGATAGCCAAAGGCAATGGAGCAAGGACTGGATTGAGGTTGGCTGGTAGGAAGCTTGTTGCAAAGAAGACAACCAACCAAAGGACCATAGAGGCCAGGATAACGAGGATTGATTTCCAGAAAGGAGGGCGCTGGCTACGATCTGTGTCTGGTCCATAGTACTGGTAGACAAAGTAGTACATCAAGTAGAAGGCAAGTCCTCCTACAAGTCCAACCAACAAGAGGGTAATCAACCCATAGCCAATAGCCTGATCTGTAGAGAAGAAGGTAGTCAGAGCGCTAACCAATGCAAAGAGACTGGTGATAAAAAGAGCTGAGTCCATAATCATGAGTTTTGGATCATCATTTTCTTTTGGATGCTCTTTTTCATATTGCTCTTTGACAGTGAAGCTATGAGCCCAGTGAGTTGGAGCACCGTAGAGGGAACGTGCAGTCGTCCCCTTGGCTTGCTCTTCAAGGATTTTAGGAATGACTTCCTCAAAGACAGCCTTGATTTCAGCGTCTGTTTTACCATCTTTAATAAATTGTTGGGTAGCGATGTGGATAAACTCTTGGTTTTTCTTAGTTAATTTTTGTAAATCAATCTGAGACATAGGGATTCCTCTTAGAACCATTTTTTATGGATGAGATAGAGAGTGAGCGAAACACTCATAGCAAAGGCGATAAAGACGATTAACCAGAAGGCGTGCGGCTCACCGTTCAGAGGGATTTCATTATCCTTGAAGTTCATCCCATAGGCTGAGAAGATCATGGTTGGGACCGACATGACAATGGTCACGAGAGCCAGAGTTTTCATGATGTTGTTCTGGTTGTTGGAAATGATAGAGGCAAAGGTCTCTGTCATAGAGTGAAGGACATTTCCATAGATATCTGCCATCTCGATGGCCTGTTGGGTTTCAATCAGAGTGTCTTCGAGTAGGTCTTCGTCTTCTAGGTATTTCTTGATATTGCTAGTTGCGCTAGTCAATTTCTTAATCACGCGCTCGTTCGTCTTCAGTGAGGCCTTGAAATAGACGATGGTCTTTTCCAATTCCATGAGCTCGATCAGCTCTTCGTTTCGAGTAGACTTGTGAAGTTGACTTTCGATCTGTTCACTCTTACGGTCGATCGAACGAAGGGCCGTAAGGTAAAGTTCGGCGTTGCGGTAGAGAATCTGGAAGATAAAGCGTGAACGCATGAAGGTGTAAAAGTTGCGCAGTCTACGGTTGATAAAGACATCGAGAACGGGGAGGGATTCCAAGCAAGTGGTGATAATGGTTTCCTCTGTGATGATAATCCCCAGCGGAATCGTAACGTAGTAGGTACGATTGTTTCTTTCCTCTGTGATGGGAACGTCCACGATGATCAAAGTATACTCGTCTTCGATGGTAATACGGGACATTTCTTCCGCATCGAGCGGTGCTCGAAGGTCGGCAATGTCAATGTCGAAGGCGTTAGCGATTTCCAGTGATTCATTTTGTGTAGGATTGACGAGGTTGATCCAAGTACCCGGTTCAAGCGTGTCGATCTCTTTAAATTCAGTTGTTGTTGAGAGAAAAACTTGTTTCATATCCCCTATCCTTTCCTACTATTCAGTGATTCATTTTTTGCACCGTACTATTATACTATAAAAACAGCTTTTTGGGTAATAGAATTTCACATTTTTTGGTATAATGGAAAGCAATAATGGACTAGAAAGAACAAAGATGCAAGATAAAATTGTGATTCATGGGGCTCGTGCCCATAACTTAAAAAATATAGATGTGGAGATTCCGCGAGACAAGCTGGTTGTTGTGACTGGTTTGTCAGGGTCTGGGAAATCCAGCCTGGCCTTTGATACCCTCTATGCTGAGGGCCAACGTCGCTATGTAGAGAGTCTATCAGCCTATGCTCGCCAGTTTTTGGGCAACATGGAAAAACCAGATGTGGATGCCATTGATGGTCTCAGCCCAGCTATTTCCATCGACCAGAAAACGACTAGTAAAAACCCTCGTTCGACCGTTGGAACAACGACTGAAATCAATGACTATCTGCGTCTCCTCTACGCACGTGTGGGGACGCCTTACTGTATCAACGGACACGGGGCTATCAAGGCTTCTTCTGTAGAGCAAATCGTGGATAAGGTTTTGGAATTGCCAGAACGCCAACGTCTGCAAATTTTAGCTCCGGTCATTCGTAAGAAAAAAGGGCAACACAAGAGTGTCATTGAAAAGGTTCAG